>CAYSQZ010000045.1:19198-23662 GCA_964433035.1 uncultured Pirellulaceae bacterium
AAGTGCTCAGGAAAGTGCTCAGGAGAATTCTGGCGACTCCCAGGCTAACCGGCTTTTGGATCAGGAGATTCCCAATACTCAGGAAACGAAAACGCCGATTACGCCACCGCTTGAAGCCCTCAAGATGATGGAAATGCCCGAGGGTTTTGAAGCAACTTTGTTTGCCGCTGAGCCAGATATTCACCAGCCAATTTCGATTACGACTGATGCTCGGGGGCGTTTGTGGGTGGTAGAGTGCTATACGTATTCGGATCGTAAAGAGAATTTTAATACTGAACTAAATGACCGGATCGTCATTTTTGATGATGTCGACAACGATGGAGTTTTCGATAGTCGAAAAATCTTCTGGGACCAGGGAAAAAAGCTGACCAGCATCGAAGTTGGAATGGGCGGTGTTTGGATCACCGCTGCACCCAATCTGCTATTTATCCCGGATCGGAATTCGGATGACGTCCCCGATGGAGAGCCCGAAATCCTGCTTGATGGATTTGAAGACGACGTGGTTCGTCACAATATTGTCAACGGGCTTCGGTGGGGCCCCGATGGTTGGCTCTACGGTAGGCAAGGCATTCAAGGCAACTCCGTCGTCGGCGCGCCGGGGGCAACCGAGTCGCAGAGAACACCGTTGAACTGTGCGATCTGGCGCTTCCATCCCACCAAACAGAAGTTTGAGGTTGTGGCTCATGGCGGAACCAACCCCTGGGGATTCGATTTTGACCAACATGGTGAAATGTTCATGATCAATACTGTCATCGGACATCTCTTTCACGTTGTTCCCAACGCTCGATTTCGAAGAATGTATGGTTCGCATTTTAATCCGCATTTGTACAGCGTGATTGAACAGACGGCGGATCACTATCACTGGAATGTCAGTCAGGAGAATTGGTCATTAACGAAGCGAAAGGGAATGTCCGATGCTACCGATGTTGCTGGTGGCGGGCATGCGCACACGGGATTGATGATCTACCAGGGAGATAATTGGCCGGCCAGTTTCCGTAACAAGTTGTACACGGCAAACTTTCATGGGCGTCGAATTAATTCTGAGTCGATTCACCGGGAGGGCAATTCTTACGTCGCGCATCATGGAGCAGATTATTTCAAAACATCGGATCCATGGTTTCGTGGAATCGAATTGGTATATGGCCCCGATGGAGGGGTCTTTGTGCTTGATTGGTCTGATATCGGAGAGTGTCACGAAAATGATGGTATCCATCGAACCTCGGGTCGAATTTACAAATTGACTTATGGCAAGACGAATCCTGTGCAGCACCGTGATTTGAGAAAGCTATCTGTTGATCAATTGATCCAATTGTTGGCTCACCAAAACCGGTGGTATTCGCGCAAAGCCAGAAGGTTATTGCAAGAACGTTCACTTAAAGACGCAGGCGCCGATAAGATTGCCACGGCGCTCGCCGATCGCTACAAGCAGATTGGCGGTAGAACTTCATTGGGGCAAACCAATCCAGATGTGACGCAAAAACTGCGAATGATGTGGACGATGTATAGTGTAAGCCCGCAATCGCCAGTCAATTGGTTGCTTGAGCAAACTTCGGATCCCAGCGAGCATGTTCGGGCTTGGGCTGTTCGTCTGCTTGCCGATGGTCTCGAGAAACCTGAAGCTTCGGTTTCGAAACGATTTATTGAGCTGGCCCAATCGGATCCGTCCGGGCTGGTTCGACTTTATCTTGCCAGTTCCCTGCCCCGTTTTGAGTTTGATGATGCAATTGAGATTGCATCTAAGCTCTCTCAACACGAGAAAGATTCAACTGATCCAGTACAGCCCAAATTGATTTGGTATGGTTTGGAACCTTTCGTGGCTTCGTTTGCCAATCGGGCTGGTGCGGAGGCAAACTCAGGAATTAAAACGATTTTGGCATTGGCAGTCGATTCCAGGATCCCAATGTTGCGGCGAAACATCGTTCGTCGATTGACCAACGAGATCGACCAACCTTTTAACCATGTCGACAAGATCGTTGGCCTTTTAGATGACTCGACTGATCCTGACCATGCCAGAGATGTTGTTGAAGCGATGAGTGCTGCGCTTGACGGTTGGAGCCGAGTCGATTTGCCTGACAAGTGGGCGCAGGTGGCAGAGAAGCTCGTGGTTCACAAAGATCCCAAAATCGACGAGGCTGTTCTTCAACTCAATGTCGTCTTCGGTGACGGGCGAACGAACCAGGAGCTGCAAAAGCTCGTTGGTAACAAGCAAGTTGATCTCGAAACGCGGAGTAAAGGAATTCTTACTTTAGCTAAAACGATGGAGAGTGAGAAGGTTTTTAAGTTCCTCAAGCCACATTTAAAAAACAGAGAGCTTGCCAATGCGGCAGCGAGGGCTCTGGTCTATAGTGATGATGAGAAGGCGGGAGAATTTTTGCTAGGTCGTTTTCCGACTTTGGATCCAGCTGGTAGGGTGATTGCGGTTAATACTTTATCTACTCGTCCCGCCTGGGCGTCTTCACTGCTCGACAAAATAGCTCAGGGTAAAATCGAAAAGAGTTCCTTAACTGCCGCTCACTCTCGTCAAATCATGAACATGGGCGAGCAGGAATTGACACAAAAGTTGATTGACGTTTGGGGTGAAGTTCGACAGACCTCCGCCGAACGAGAGAAAGAGATCGAAACATTCAAGGCAATGCTTGGCAGCGGCAAGTTTGAACCAGATTTGAAAAATGGCCACGCATTGTTCACCCAGAACTGCGCGAATTGCCACACGCTCTTTGGACATGGTGGTAAAATTGGGCCGGACCTTACAGGCTCGGATCGCCGGAATCTGTATTACCTGCTTGAAAATATCCTCGATCCCAGCGCATCGGTTGCCGCGAGTTTCAGGTCCTCGATCATTCAGCTTGACGACGGTCGTGTCTTGACCGGAGTTGTTGTCAGCGAAAATCAACGCATAATGCAACTTCAAACCAAAGATGACTTGTTGGCGATAGATCTAAAGACGGTAGAGCAACGCAAATTGACCAAGAATTCGTTGATGCCCGAGGGCCTGCTCAATGGATTGTCGAAACAGCAAGTTGCAGATCTGTTTGGATATCTGGCGAATTAGTTCCAACTGACCTGAATTGACCGGATACTAATCCAGTTTGGATGTTTCTAAATCGTTGTCGTTCGTAAAAAACCTTCCGACCACAGAGACTCAATGACCGACCCTAACCCGTACCAATCGCCAAAATGTGATTCCGTGTTTGCGTTGAGCTCTTTCCCAACGGGCGTTGCCTAATCCCTCCTGCGCGCCACAATGAAGCCCATGGAACGTATCTATCTCGACAACGCGGCAACGAGCTGGCCCAAACCAGAATCAGTTTATGCTGCCCACGATCATGCACAACGAGTTATCGGCTCGCCCGCCGGTCGTGGTGCGTCGGAGCAAGTCGTTCAAGCGATGCGGTTGGTTGAGCAGACGCGTGGATTGGTTGCTGAGCTGGTCAATGCCCGGGATCGAACCGAAATCTCTTTCACGTTTAACGGAACGGATTCGCTTTCGACGGCAATTTTTGGGCTGCTAAAAAAAGGTGATCATGTTGTGACTTCGGTCGTGGAACACAATTCTGTTCTCCGCCCGTTAACGCATCTCCAATCTCAGGCCATCATTGAGACGACTTATGTCGACTGCGATCAGAATGGTACTTTTAGTGAAGACGACGTGATTGCTGCGATTCGCCCTGAAACCCGCTTGGTTTGTTTGATTCATGTTTCCAATGTAACTGGCTCTGTCCAACCGATCGAAAACATCAATCGCCGGATTTTGGAAACGGGAAATGACAGAGTTTTGTTTCTGCTCGATGCTGCCCAATCGCTTGGCCATCTTCCGATCGACGTCAGGAAAATCGGTTGTGATATTCTTGCGGCACCTGGGCACAAAGGGCTGCTGGGGCCACTGGGAACCGGAGTTCTCTATATTGCCGACGAAGTTTCAGATCAGATCGGCCCGTTTCGTTTTGGTGGAACCGGAGCGGTGGGAAGTTCAGAATTCCAGCCGACGAAAGCTCCAGAAAAATTTGAGGCTGGCAATTTAAATGTGCCTGGCATCGCGGGGCTTAACGCGGGCATCAAGTTTTTGCAAAGCGACAAAGGAAACGCCGCAAAAGAGAATTTGAAACGACTTTCACGTTTGATGATCGAGGGTGTCGAAGCGATTGCGGGTGTAACGTTACAAGGATTGAATTCCAACGAGGAACGCGTCGGCGTTTTTAGTTTGATGATCGATGGTTTTGATTGTCATGAAGCCGCCGGAGTTTTGGAGTCGAGCTCGCAAATTCAAGGGCGAGCCGGTATTCATTGTGCGCCGTTGTTACATCGGGCATTGGGAACTGAAGGCAGCGGCGGAACACTTCGACTGAGCCCGGGGGTGTTTAGTACCAAAGCCGAAATCGAGAAAACGTTAGAAGTGATCACGGAGATTGCGGGCTGACTTTTAAACGCGACGAGACTGTGAACGACTTATCCGTAATCTAAATC
>CAYSQZ010000045.1:23762-27241 GCA_964433035.1 uncultured Pirellulaceae bacterium
TCCGTAATCTAAATCAGCCTCGGAGCCAAAGGCGACTTTGGGAACCCGACGCGTCAGCGAGGAAGAAGCGGCAACTGACATCCGTAATCTAAATCAGCCTCGGAGCCAAAGGCGACTTTGGGAACCCGTCAGCGAGGAAGAAGCGGCAACTGACTCCGGGCTGGCTATTTGTAGTGGAAGAGGTTGCGAGTCCTGCGGCATTACTTGTGGGAAAGGACTCGTAACCTCGTCCACTACTTTAAAGTCGCCTTTGGCTCAGTCCCCAGGATTAAGAAACAAACTCGGTGAGATCCTCGAAGAACTCCGGGTAGGTTTTTGAAACACAACCCGGGTCATGGATCTTAACTCCGCTTTGGCGAAGCCCCACCAGCGACAGGCTCATTGCCATTCGATGGTCGTCGTAGGTTTCAATGTCGGCACCATTGAGCGGTCCCGGGTGGATTGAAAGCCCATCCTCGTGCTCATCTACTTTGACGCCGAATTTCCGCAGTTCAATTGCCAGGTTTCCAATTCGATCGGTTTCTTTGACTCGATTGTGAGCGACGTTGCGAACGGTCGTGGTCCCTTCGACGAACAAAGCCACTGCGGACAAAGTCTGCACGGTATCGCTGACGTTTGACATGTCGACATCGATTCCGTTCGTCGCAGGACCTGTGACGCTAATTTCGTTTTCGCGCCAAACGACATCGCATCCCATCTTTTGGAGGCAATCGACAAATTCAACATCGCCTTGCAGCGAAGACTTGTTGAGCCCCTTAACTGTTGCGGTTCCTCCACAGATTGCAGCGACTGCCCAAAAGTAGCTTGCTGCCGAAGCGTCCGGTTCGATGTCATACTGACGAGCTTGGTAACATTGGTTGGCTTCAATTTCGAAACGATCCAAAGCGCTCGAAGCTTTACATTTCACACCAAACTCGCGCATTACCGTTTGCGTCATCTCGACATAGGGTTTTGAGATTAATGGCCCATCGATTTCGAGAATGACACTTTGGGCAGCAAGCGGGGCCGCCATCATCAAACCACTAAGATATTGACTGGAGAGATTGCCGCTTATTTTTACGGCTCCGCCATCAAGACGAGTCGAATCAATTTTTACTGGAGGACAACCTCCGGGAGATTCGCAGCTCACGTTGGCCCCAAGCTGATTCAGTGCATCAACCAGAGGTCCAATTGGCCGCTCTCGCATCCTTGGTATTCCATCCAGTGTGAAACTGCCGCCAGCAAAGCCTAGCAAAGCCGTCAGAAAGCGGATGGTGGTACCGCTATTACCAATGAACAACTCGGCGGCTGAATTTTGGAGTTTACCCGCCATCCCCTCCACCACGACGCGCCGGCTTTCCTGATCGTGTTGAATCTTGGCACCTAATTTGATCAGCGATTCGATCATCGCTTGCGTGTCGTCGCTATCTAGTACACCGGTAAGAGTAGTTGTGCCCTGGGCCAGTGCAGCGATGGGAAGCGCTCGATTGGTCAAGCTTTTTGAGCCAGGGGGTTGGATCGAAGCGTTGATGGAACCGGCAGCAGGTTGGATTTCAATAAATTTCGACATCAAATATTCGTAGGACGCTAAGTTGTTGCTCCGGGCAGACTTGAGTGCCCCGGGAATGATTCTACACAAAAGCCATTTTTCATGTGCGAGTCTCAGAAGCTCCGCTAAAAGCCTCCCGGGATCCAATGGGCCGCGACCTGTACAGCCGTTTTGGCGCTAGCCAAGGATAATGGCGATTCATCGGTGGCTAGCGCCAAAACGGCTGGAAAATTTACCCTCTGCCCGCCACCGTATAGTATATAGAGTCGTCTCCTTTGCCGCCGTCGACGGTGGTGTGGACAGCGTTACTGTTGGCGACACTAGTGGTCCGTCAGATCTGAATTGACGGGTGCCATGTTTACGCTCGCGTAAGCATGCCTAGTTTGCGGAGCTTGGACCTCTGATTTATACTCGAAGCTTGGAATCCCAACGGCGTGGGCCCACGCCGCACAATGGTTGTGTGACGTTTCTTTGAAAACGTCTATTCATCGCTTAAGTAATGCAGTGCGTTCTCGCACCAACCTGGATTTCTGCCATTTCTCAAGGCTTTTTCAGATCTAATTGGAGACTCGGATGAACTCAGGATTTAACCGCCGTCAATTTATTGCAGCTTCTGCTGCCACCGGAGCGACTTTGGCTGTCTCTTCGGATCGGCTTTTGGGCTTTGATTCGGTCTCGATTGACGAAAAGCCCCTTTTTCGCATTTCGCTTGCCCAATGGTCGCTTCACCGAGCTTTGCACAGTAAAAAGCTCGACAATCTAGACTTTCCCAAAGTCACAAAGGAGGAGTTCGGGATCAGTGGGGTTGAATACGTCAATTCGTTCTTTAAAGACAAAGCCGAAAACGGAAAGTACCTCGCCGATTTGAAACAGCGCTGTGGAGACCATGGCGTGGAGTCGGTTTTGATTATGGTTGATGGGGAAGGGGCTTTGGGCGACGCGGATAGCAAGAAACGCAAGAAAGCGGTTGAAAATCACCATAAATGGGTAGCTGCCGCAAAGTTCCTAGGTTGCCATTCCATTCGGGTCAACGCGAAGTCGAGCGGCAGCTATCAGGAGCAAGTCGGCTTGGCCGCGGATGGCCTGGCGGCTCTTTCGGAGTACGCCAAAAGTGTTGGGATCAATGTCTTGGTTGAGAACCATGGAGGCCTATCTTCCAATGGCCAGTGGCTTGCCCAGGTTATCAGGAAGGTCAACATGGACAACTGCGGGACGCTGCCAGATTTTGGCAATTTTGCGATCCGGCGAGGGGGTAAAGGTCACAAGGAAATCATGTATGACCGCTATTTGGGAATGGCGTCTTTGATGCCTTTCGCAAAAGCCGTTAGTGCCAAAAGTCATGACTTCGACAAGGACGGAAACGAGACCAAAACGGATTTTAAAAAGGTCATGCAGATCGTACTCGATGCAGGCTACCGCGGCTGGGTGGGAGTGGAGTATGAAGGCCGCCAGTTGGGAGAGTATGAAGGAATCAAGGCGACGAAAAAATTGCTTGAGCGATGTCGCGAGGAGTTAAGCTAGGAAAGCTAAGACTTCAGTGTTTGCTGCCTCGAGGGTGGTATCAAATGATGAGTTTTTAAAAAGTGCGTTAAACGCGAAGCTCGGCTGCTTATCGGCCGGGCTTTTTTCTTGCGCGACCGTTACATTCGGGAAAAACATGACAAAGGACATCTGGTTTTTGAGACTCATAGGCGTGCACAAAAACTGTGCATGTTTTTCGTGCACGAATCTCGGGCAGCGATGCTGAACTTATTTGCAGATTTTGGATTTCCGCGTAAGTGCCAGCAATAGCATGACATTACTTAGGGTGCTTGCCACAGGGCGAATATGAGGGCGTGAGAGGAGGGCAGCGGGCGATGACCGCCGGTTGCAGCTTTCGCAAACAGAAAAAACACACCCCCAGTTTCATACGCCGCGCATGCGAAAGGAGTCTATTGTGAATGAAGTCATG
>CAYSQZ010000046.1:0-27038 GCA_964433035.1 uncultured Pirellulaceae bacterium
GGCTTTCAGTTTATGGGCTTTCAGTTAATGGGACTACTGGCAAACCTCATGGCATCTCACCCTGCAAACTTGAAGCTTGTCCTGAAGCGATTGTTGGGAGCTGCGCTGTCACTTTATTTTTGGCTCGCTATGTTCCCAATTGGCTTGACCGCTCAAGAACAGGCTCAGCCTCAGGTAGAACTTCAGGCCGAATCTCAGGCTCAACCTCGGAACGGGCTTCCACGCTATGCCACCTGGCGAATCGGCGAGTTTGGTGACATCAAAAAGATCGACGGCATCTACCGAATTTCGTATTCACCCGACGGCAGGTACTTGGCATCGCGAAGCAAAAACAATGTTGTCGTTGTCTACGAATTGAAGACTCGCACTGTGGTTTGTGAAGTCGAAGGACATGACGATTGGATTGAGACGATTGACTTTTCGCCGGACAGCGAGTTTTTCGTGACCGCTTCTGGGGGAAGCGATAAAGTCAAAATCTGGAAGACACAAACTGGACGGCTTGAGTCGACGATTGAAGCCGGCAGGGCGGCGTATTTCAGTCAATCTGGGAAGCTGATTAACGTGTTGGGAGAGACGCATGTTGAGTCGTATTCCTGGCCGGGAGCTCAGTTGACTCAGCGACGCAAATGGAAAAGCAGCAACGAGACGGCCAGGGCCATGTCAAGGGACGGCCGATTTGTGGTTGCTTTCCGAAGTCTCAATAAACAGTTTTATCAAACGTTGATCGTTGACACTAAATCAAATTCAAGAGTTCCACTTAGCGGCGCGACCGCGATCCCAAGGGCCGTCAAGATTTCCGCTGACAACAGCTGGGTTGCGGCTTCCTATCACCGTGATCCCAAGATTCACCTCTGGTCGGTCGCTGACCCAAAGCAAGGTCGCTACACACTCAATGGTCATCTGGAGACGGTCCAGTCATTGAGCTTTTCGCCCGACAACCGATTTTTGGTTTCCTCTGGATGGGATCAGAACGTGATTGTCTGGGATTTGTTAACTCGCCAGGCGGTCAGGAAGTTTGAAGGCCATCAAGCACACGTCAACGCAACCGCGTGGGCACCACTATCGTTTGCCTTTGCCAGTGGAGCTTCTGGAAGCAAAGACTGCTCAATGATTGCCTGGGATATCGAGCCGATTCTTTTTCCTGGCCATGACCAACCTGGTTTGAAGTCCGGGCTTTCGGTCGAACAACAGCTCGAATCAATTTGGAAGTCACTTGGTGCCAGTTCATTGAGACTCTCGATGCGCGCAACTTCGCAGCTTGCTGCCGGTGGTGATTATTTTCTTGAAGCGCTTGACAATAAAATTAAAGATACGATTTCGGTTCATCGTTCCGGTTTGGTCGAAGATTTTCTTGAGCAACTTGACGATCCCGATTATCAGTTGAGACAACAGGCAACCGAAGCGTTACTTAAAATCATTGAAACGGTCGAAGCCAAACTGCGTGCCGAGCTCAAACGGACTTCCTCGCCAGAAGTCAAATATCGGATTTCAAAGATCCTCAAGAAAGAGCGTCCCAGACGGGGTAAAAGCGATTTGGTGGTTAATCGCCGCTGGCGTCGAATCATTCTGGCTTTGGAAAAGATCGACACCGAACGTTCGCAAGCGATTCTAAAGAACGTTTCCCTTGGGCATCGAAACGCTGAGATCGCTTCGCACGCAAAGGAGTCCTTTGAAAGAAACGTTCGCCGCCACCAATTGAGTCAGTGATCTAGACTTGCGAAATCCAGGACCATAAGAATCCTTGGCGATTGGAATTTGCGGGAATCGTCTGCCACGAATTACACGAATATACACGAATTCTATCTCGCTATATTCGTGTTGATTCGTGTGATTCGTGGCTTTGTTTCCTCTTCTTCAATCGAAGACAGGTAACCAAGCCCTTAAGCCTGCCGACTTGGCGTTTAACAACATCGCATGTGATTCGCGGTTTCGTTAACCATCCGTGACTTCTGCTTGGCAAACGTTTTGTTAATAGCGAAAAGTGGGAAGGTATGGCAAGAACTCGCCGTCATGGAACGGCAATTACCGTTTGTCACCCTAGCCGCCGGTTGAGCACCAAAGAAATGCCGAAACCGAAACTAACACCGAAACTAAAACTGACGTTAAGCCGAAACCAAAACTGACGTTAAGCCGCCCGGCGGACCGCCGCGACGTTACCAAGAATTTTTTCGATTTGTCTTGTTAATTCAATCGGGTTGAACCTCTCTTTAACCATCGCCCGACCGTTTTCACCCATCCGGATTCGTTCGGGCTCTGAATGGGCTAGCCGAATGATGGCTTCAGCCAATTGCTCCGGGTTCCTTGAGTCCACGAGCAAACCATTCTGCTGGTGCATGACAATCTCTGGTAGCCCGCCGGTTTTCGCTGCTACGACTGGGGTTCCAGCGGCCATGGATTCCAACGCCACCAGGCCCAATGGCTCAATAACCGAGGGGACAACGCACAGGTCGAACGCAGCCATAAAGTCCTGAACATTGGGCCGGCAGCCAAGCCATTTGACTCGGCGAAGGAGATTGTGCTTTAGTTGGATCGCACGAAGCTTCTTCACTAAAGTTTCGTTGCGATTGAATCGACCGATCGTAACCAATTTGAAATTTGGAACTTCAGACACAATTCTGGGCAACGCTTCAAACAGATACTGGTGGCCTTTTCGTGGTGAGAAGTCACCTACAATTCCAACCAGGAATTCGTCACCCGCAAGCCGCATTTGCCGCTTCACGATCGTTACGTTGAGCGGGGTCACTTCCTGAAACCGCTGCAGCTCGGTAAAGCAAAATACCTTTTCCATTTTATGGCTGGGAATTCGGTTGACCCGCCGCTGGTAGTCGTAGGTCGCTTGTGAGTTGGCGATCACGAAATCATTCAAACGCCAATGGACTTGAAACGAATGAGCGTGAGCGGTTGCCACCACTGGAACTCCCGTCATCATTCTAAGGATCACTCCAAACGAGTGAGCACGACTCATGTGTGTGTGAATCACGTCGAATTCGCCCTGCCGCACTTGTTTGGCAATTCGTTTCAGCTCAAATGGCTTGCGAGCCAAATCCGAAGCGACAAACGCAACTGAAGGATCGAGATTCGTTTTTATCCAGGAATCAGAGGGACCAACGACGGTGACGTGATGGCCGAATTTTTGAAGTTGCTCTGATAGGAACTTGCAATAGGTGAGCGCCCCATTAACTCCGCGGCCTGAAATTATTTGCAAGATGTTCAATACTGGGTTCCTGATAGGTCTCCGGGAGAGTATCAATTCCTTGAGCCCGAGGCAGCGCTTGTTCTGCTAGCAACTGATTTATTCAGGGAAGGATTTTCGGGACTGAATTTCAAAAAAAGGGAGCCAGATGGCTCCCTTGAATTTGCTTCGATTTTGAAACGAGAACTGGAAATCCTGTTTAAAAACCTTCTGCTTCGAAGAACAACTGTTCGTTGTTGAACAGAGTTTCAGCAATCCCTGAGCCGACTTGTGTTACGCCAGCACCGATCCCAGGGAAGCCGAAGCCAAAGCCGTTGGTAAGCCCATCAAGCCCAAGCGTCAGGTCACCCGGGGCAATAGCGAAATCCAGAACTTGAGGGCCAATCTGAAGCGAGTTGTTTGACAGCGAGGCATTGAGTTCTGCATCTCCTTGGGCGACTGGATTTCCAAAGATGTCCATTCCTGTGTTGCCCTGGAAGAAGATACCAAGAGAGTTGGCCGGGAGAGGCATTCCGGTGAGCATGACCGGCACGCCCGCTCCATTGACAAAGACCAAAGTCTCGAAGTTTCGGCTGAAGAATTCTTCGTTGTTGATAATCTCAAGATCAAACTCTCCCGCTGTTGCAAAAGGTCCGGTGGGGCCTGAGGCAGTTCCGACACCAACTGGCGGCAAGGTGTTGTCTATATCTTCGCCTCGGTCATTGCCAAAGAACACGTTGGTGTCCAACACAGCATTGATGGTTGCTGAGCTGAATGTATTCAAGCTCAAGCCGCGTTCAAAGTTGTCTCGAAAGGTGTTCCCAACGATGCTGGCCGAGATCACACTGTCGTCGAAGGCGTTGATATCCACTCCATCAAAGAAGAATAACTCACCCGGGTTTCCGGTAGCGGTAATATCGCTGAATACATTGTTATTGTCCGTGTCGTCATTGAATCCTGCACCATTATTGGAGATGTCGTTGTTAACAAAATCCAGCAACACATTTGAGTCTCCGGTCGTGATGACGTCGACACCTTCGAAGGTAAAGTCCTGAATGCTGTTGTTGACCAAGGTAACTCTGGTCAAGTTATCCTCAATGCCATCGGATATCGACTCAAGGGGAAAGTTTGCAATGGTCAACTCAGTGTTAGGCCGGACTGCGTTTTGAAATTGTCCCGTAAGAACCGATTGACCGAATGTCGTTACCGAGACTCCGATCGAGCCTATCGCATCACCAAATGGTGCATCATCCGAACGCATCCCATCGGTCGACTGTGCTCCATTGGGCCGTAGCGTTGAGTTGGCAAGCGTAAAGTCAGTAAACGTCTGTTGGTTGGTAAAGAGATTAACTCCAAAGTCGGCAAAGATGGTTACATTGTCGACATTGACGCGATTGATCAGCTCCGAACCGTTGTTGGCAAAGTTGAGGTTGATACCAAAATCCACGTCCATGCCACCAATTGGAGCTGCCCCTCCATTAGGAGCTCCAATCGTTGAATTGGTCACGTCGAGGTTGATCAAGCTATTGTTGATACCGTTGACATTGATTCCAATCGTTCCAAAGTCAATGAGGGGAGCGGTGGTGACTTCGATCAAGTTCAGGTCGTTATTGATGAAAACGTTGTCGATGTTGGCGTCAATCTCCGCCGGTGGTTGACCGTTAAGACCATCAGCAAGCAGCGAGATTCCGGCACCTCCACCAAAACCGTTGTTGACGATTTGAAGCGGCATAGTTCCAGGCGTATTTCCGATATTGGATCGGATCAAACCGCTATCAAGAGCGGTCAAGCGAATTCCATCGTTCAGGTTTCCACTGACCGATATGTTGTCAATGATATTGATGTCCAGCGTAGTACGTGTGCCGCTGACTGGATCGAAGCCTTCAGCAAGGGCCGCGATTCCGCGAACGCCATTATCCAGCGACTGGCCGGTAACCAAGACATTTGATTGAGCTCCGGGGTCGTCAAGAATGAACTCCAGGTTGGCAAATGCTCCGTTACCCGAGATTGTGCTGACTCCGCCGTCAGTGGCTCCAATCAAGATTAGCTCAGGATCAGTTGTCGTCCAGTTCTCGATAAGCAAGCCTGAACCGCTATTGTTTGTGATGGTTGAGTTGATGATGTTAAGACTTCCGCTGCCTTCCAAAAGGAATATGCCATTGCCGGCGTTGGAATCTGAGGTGTGCGACATAATCGTAATTGGAATGGAATTGCTGTTGATGTAGTTTTCCAGGAACAGTCCATGCCGCAAGTTGTTGTTGGTGATGTTGGAGGTCAACGAAAGTGATGCTGGATCATAGTTGAGCAAGCCAATACCATCTTGCAAGTTTCCAGTTGCCGTGTTGTCTTCGATCGTAATGTTGGCGGTTTGGTCGAGCTGGTTGAGCAAGAAGAGACCGTTGCGCCCGTTGTTGGTAAGCGTGTTTTCAGTAACTGTTACATCACCTGTGCCCGCGAGCCGAATTCCATCAAGAACTGCACCGTCGATAATGTTGTTGCGAATCTCGGCAGTATTTCCGTTTCCAAAAATTCCAAACTGAGAACCTGTGGCATCGATGTTGATACCTGCTACTTCGTTGTTGTCAGCCAGCGTTACAACTGCAAAGCCACCGTCGTTGGAGATGGTTGGAAGGTTGCCATCGATACTGTGGTTGAGCAGGAGGTTCTGCCCGCCTTGAATCCCAATCAAGACTGGTGCTCCACTTCCAAACAGCCTTTGGTTATCCTGAAGCGTAATACCTGTATCTTGATTTCGATCAGTTCCATCACCCGAATTGACGAAAATGATATCGCCGGGTGAGCTCTGATCCTGAGCCGCCTGCAAACTCGCGAACGGCGTTTCGGCGGAACCCGTCTCAAAGCCGGGGTCAGCGTTGTTGTCAACATGAACGACGTTGAAAGCCAGTCCCGTATCAGGATCAATGGCCAGCACGGCGTCCTGGTTAAATCTTACGATTCGATCGTTTCTGACCGTCTGCTCAAGATCACGTCCCAGGCGCGAGTACTCGGTTCCAAAGCCGCTTGAATTGGCTCCAAAGATCCAGCCCAAACCCAGAACACCGGTGGTGCCGAAGCGATTGTCATGGTTCACTTCAACGTTGACAACTAACCCACGGAGAATTTGAAATCCGACCCGTACTCGTCCACCGCCGAACGCATCGACCAGATCTGAATTGAATCCGTAGCCACCAAAATCAACGTAACCGTTGGCGAAGGCAAGCCGTTTAGGTCGCGTACGAAGCGTGACATCAAATCCTTCCAGTGCCGAATCGATTCCAGGCTCCAAAACGATGCTGTTACCGAAGAAGTATTCGATTCCGTTAGGATCGCCAAAAACATTGTCTTGAACGCCCACAGGAAAGTAGCCGTTTCCAATAAGATCAAAACGCTCGCTCTTGACCGCTGCGCTGACACCAACTTGATGAAATCTATTTGCAAACGCTGTTTGTCGATCGCCATCGTAGTCGTAAAAGACTCCAACACTCAGATCAGCTCCGGCAGCGGGAATCGAGAAAACTCGTTCGATTCCCACGTTCGCAAAAAATCCGCCATTATCTTCAATTGAGTGGCCAAGTTGCGCTTCCGCCAACCAGCGTCCGTCGAGGCGATCTTCTCCAATTCGTCTTTTACCACCTAACGCTAAATAGCTTCCGTTAAAGCCCAAGCCATCGTCGGCAAGATTTGTTTCGAACCAGACTCGACCAGCCCTGGAGCCGGTCCGTTGTGAATGAAGGTCTCCCGATACCGGTCGAAATACAGACTCGCCAATTGCACCGCCATAATGCGGTCCACTCTGAGCAGAGGCAACGCTATATAAAAATAACGTTAAAACAATGCTGAGAAGGCTTAAACTTGTCTTCATCAAATGTCTCCCGAGACGAATCTCGAAGCTTATAAGGCTAATTTCGACCACAAATACGAAACGCACGGCGCGCCCGAACAGGTAGTACACGTGGTAGAAATCATCGACACCGGATTGTCAGGCTCATTAGTATTTTCGATACGATTCGTCTGATTGTTACAACTTAACACCCATTGGCTTTAAACTGGGTAAAACAAGTGACGGTTCGCTTCTCAATTGGTCTTCGAAAAGCAATTTCGGCTTTCGAACTGAAGCATTAATTAGATAGCAAACTCTGCGACAGCATTTTTTTGTGGCAGTCCGTTACAGCAGTTTTGGTGACAGCTATGACTCAAAGGCCGGCAATCATTGAAGCTCGTCCACCTTTGATAAGTTTGGCCATTTGATTGATGACCTGGTACCTGATTGCGCGTCTGTCATCGCCATTCATTCTACAAACGAAAGATAGAGCCGCAGTTTGTGCGCTTGTGTTGCACCGTTGGTTGCCATTTCACAAATTCTAGTTCGATGCCGCTGTAGCGAGTCTCTTCCAGCAGGGAGTCCCGAGATACTGGTTTGACGCTTCTATACCACGCCGATTCGCTTAATAAAAATCGCTGAGTGGAAATCCAATCTAGTGGTCCGTCAAAACTGAATTGACCGTCTATGCGAGAATTTCGATCTGAAAATGGCGAAGCAAACCGGATTAGCATCCGTTCAATTCAGGTCCGTCGGTTGGACCACTAGATTGTTCTACTATAATGGATGCTGTATTGGGACGGCGACAACGTCGGGATCCATTGGTGGGCTGATAATTCTTGTTGGGTTAAATGATATGAAGGCAGTACTGAGCTGTTGGGAAAAAAACACATCCTTGCTGTTTGTGTTAGCAATTGTTTTGGTTGTTCAACAAAATTGCAGTGCACAGGATAACCTCCCGTTCGATGTCTTCGGTGATGCTATCGACAGTCAATTGATCGGTCTCCATTTGGAATCGCAGGGCAAGAAATTGCTCGCGACCCAAGCAGAAGACGCCGTCGAACAGCTACGCAAACAATTGAAGTCGGTCGGGGACACAAGCAAAATCGAACGTGCTTCGTTGGCCAACGCGGGCGTTACTGAAAAAGACAAGCTCTACCGCCATATGGTGAAATCCAGCTTGTATCTTGGTGAGCTATACGACTGCGGACGTTGCGATCGTTCTCATCCATCTTACTCTGGTGGTGTCGTTATCAGCGAAGACGGCCTGGCGCTAACGAACTACCATGTTATCGCAGGACAAAATGCGGGCCAGAGAAAGACAGAGTGTTTTATGGCGATGACGTACGACGGGAAATGTTTTGCCGTCGAAGAAGTCCTCGCCGCCAGTCAGGTTGCCGATGTTGCATTGGTTCGACTAAAGGCGGACGGGCACAAATTTCACGCGGCTCCAATCGCTTCGAGTCCGTCAAGCCCGATGGATTCGGTTCGGATTATTAGTAACCCGTCCGGGCATTTCTTTGTCCTTACCCGGGGTGAAGTCAGTCGTTACTCGCGAGTCAAGGAAGAGGTTTTTATGGAGATCACTGCCGACTTTGGTGGTGGGTCCAGCGGAAGCGGTGTTTTTAATGATCGCGGCGAAGTCGTTGGGTTGGTTTCACGAATTTTTCCGATTTTTCAAAACACTAAGAAAAGGGTGAAAGGGACTGCTTCTACGGTACCTTATGTCCCAATGTCGCTCAAACGATGCGTGCGACTACAAGAGATTCACAATTGCTTTGAGGATCAGAAGTCCGAAACGGCGACCGTCCCAACAACTCAAGAATCTTCGGCCCCCGACTAACCCTTCGGCCGATTGAACCAATTCATTATCAACCAACTCATCGCAGGCCAGACATGTATCGCCCAGCATGCAGACCGCCGGGCAATCGCTATTTCCACTAAAAAGCTCGTGAAGTGGTGGATGAGTTAAGTTGTTTGGTGATTAGGGCGGATGTTGTGTCGCCGAAGATGGTATCATTTCTTCGGCAGGGAAGCCCACTGTTGGTTCGGCCAATGGCGACCCCGAAGGAGTCGGTTGCTGATTCGTCCTCGCTGACGTTTCGGGTTTCCAATGAACGATCCACTGCACACAAACGATGCAATCTATGCCTGGTTCAAATCACTCACAGTCAAACAAGCCGCAGACCTCGGGCAGACCGACACGTAAATTTTATGTTCGTTCGGGGAAAGTTAGTTGGCTGGTTTTAGCGACAGATGCCGACGTAGCTGCTCTGAGGTTTGTTCAAAAAGCTCTCAAGGGCAGCCTGATTTCTGGCCGCAAGTCCGTTAATAAGAAGCTCCGATTGTTGGACGTTGGCGCGATGAAGCTACTGGCCAAAGTGCAGTTGGACTCAAGAATCCTGGTCAGCCAAGCCGGGTTCTCACGCAGTGAAGCAGGGACCTATGCTACGGCTGTCGTGATCAAGCGATGGCACGACCAGATTGCAGCAATCGAGAAAATGATCCGACCCAAAGGTTAGGCTTACCCACCTGCTTTCCATGGAGTTAAGTCTCACGTCGAGTCGCAGAGCCAATGAGATTTGAGTATCTTTTAGGTTCTCACCAATCACCGCGGCATTGGCCTTGCCGCCTCCCTTGAAGGGGATGTGCTTCATCGACCGCCGAGCCATTGCTTGGCAACTACTGCCCTCAACTATTGGAATCGTAACAAGGCGTATTTTCGCTTGCCACTGCGCAGCACGATCACCGATTCGCTGGCAAGATCCTTTGGAGTCAGTTTGTACTCAATGTCGTCAACGCGTTTGTTGTTGACGTAGATACTGCCCTGTTTAATTGAGCGACGGGCATCTGACTTGCTTTTGCTCAAACCAGTCGAAACAACAGCGTCGATCAGACTGATTCCTTCATCCAAGACACTTCGGGGTTGTTCACTACTGGGAACGTCGGAAAAGATCTGTCCCAATTCTGCATCGGTCAGGCTTTCAATCTCAGCGCCAAAAAATATCTCGGTTGCCTGGAGAGCAGACTTGAGACCGGACTGGCCATGGATCAGGAGAGTTAATTCCTCGGCTAACCTTTTTTGGCTTTCCCGTTTATGAGCTTCCTTTTCTCTGGATTCATCCAGTGCCATGATTTCATCGCGCGAAAGTTCAGTCAAAAATCGCAGGCACTTTCCAGTATCTTCGTCGGCAACTCTAACCCAGTATTGATAGAACTGGTATGGGCTGGTTCGTTCCGGCGAAAGCCACACCGCCCCCGATTCAGTTTTACCCATTTTTGTGCCGTCCGATTTGGTCAGCAGGGGACAAGTCATGCCGTACAACTGAACGCTGTTCATGCGCCTGCCCAAATCAATACCTGCGGTCACGTTGCCCCACTGATCCGAACCTCCGACTTGCAACTCGCAATCGTAGTGCTTGTTCAGGTACGCAAAATCGTAGGCTTGCAAAAGCATGTAACTGAACTCGGTGTAGCTCAACCCAGCGTCGCTACCAAGGCGACTTTTGACTGAGTCTTTCCCAAGCATCACATTGACCGGAAAATTCTTTCCCACGTCGCGAAGGAATTCGATGTAGCTAAACTTGCTCATCCAATCATTGTTGTTGACCAGAATCGCCGAGGTGTCGCCGCAATCGAAATCCAGCACATGCCGCATCTGGGCTTCGATTCCGGCAAGGTTGGCGTCAAGCTGTTCTTGCGATTGAAGATTTCGCTCAGCACTTTTGCCACTGGGATCGCCAATCATTCCTGTGGCTCCGCCAGCGATTGCGATCGGTCGATGACCGGCCTTTTGGAATCGCCGTAAAACCATCAACGGAAGCAGACTGCCCACGTGCAAGCTATCGGCTGTCGGGTCAAATCCAGCGTACAAAGTTCGAGAGCCAGAGTTGAGCCATCCAGGCAAGAAGTCGTCAGCGGTGGTTTGATGGATCAGGCCACGCCATTTCAAGTCTTCGAAAATATCAGTCATCAAAAAAATTTCTGCTCTCTGGCTCACATGTCGGACGGTCGCCTGAGCTTTTGAGCCCAATCGCCGCCATCAAAATCGAAAGCGAATTTTAATCCAATTCAAGCGTTGCCGGAACGGTAGGGTTGGTAGGTTCGCGTTTCAACTGAACCGGTTTCGAGATTCGGGTTGGATGGAAACCGGACCTGCGTGCCTCGCGTCGAGAGCTTTAAAACTGAACTCTGTTGGCATAATGCGTTTTAGAGCTTTCGATTGCGTTAAAAAGCAACTAAATTTATGGGTTCCAATCAGTTCCAAATCGAGAGACTTTCTCTCAGTATTAAGAGTCATTATGCCAATCGTCGTACAGAAATTTGGTGGCACTAGTGTTGCCGATAGTAAAAAAATTATCGCCGCCGCGCGCAAAGCGGTTCGGGCTCAGCAGCAAGGCAATCAAGTCGTCATGGTTGTCAGTGCCATGGGAAAAAATACTGACACGCTGATTTCATTGGCCAATGAAATCAATGAGCGACCGCCAGCCCGCGAAATGGACATGTTGCTTTCCACTGGCGAGCAAGTCAGCGTTGCTTTGATGGCCATGGCGATTGATTCTTTGGGGGCCAAAGCGACCAGTTTGACAGGAGCCCAAATCGGAATCAAAACCGACAGCTCTCACACCAAAGCTCGTATTCAGTCAATTTCGACTGAGCGCATCAAGGAATTGCTGGACGAAGGGAACATTGTCATTGCGGCTGGCTTTCAAGGAATCGACAAAAACTCAAACATCACAACGCTGGGCCGGGGTGGAAGTGATACAACTGCGGTGTCGTTGGCTGCGGTTCTTGAGGCCCAGCAGTGCGAAATATATACCGACGTTGACGGAATTTATACAACCGACCCTCGGGTCTTGCCCGAGGCGTGTCTTGTTCGGCAAGTCAGCTACGACGAGATGTTGGAGTTAGCTAGTCTGGGCGCAGGTGTAATGCACAGCCGTTCAGTCGAGTTTGGCAAGAAGTTCAATGTCCCGATTCACGTTCGTTCGAGTCTTAGCGACGCGCCCGGTTCAATTATCGTTGATGACGCGGCAACCTCTGGCCTAGCCGTTAGCGGGGCGGCGCTGACAAAAAATGAAGCTCTGATTTGCGTGCTCGACGTGCCAGACGTACCAGGTACGATTCTGAGAATTTTTGAGCCGATCGCTGAGAAGAAGATTACCGTCGACATGATTGTTCAGAATGTTGCCGACGATGGTACGACGACAATCAGTTTCACCGTTCCGCGGCACGAAGCCGACGAAGCGGTTGAATCGGTTATGGCTACCATTGGCGAGCTGGGTGGAAAACTTGGCCCGGTAGATCGAGATGTTTCCAAAGTTTCGGTCGTCGGGTTGGGTATGGCAGAGCAGAGCGGAGTGGCCAATCGAATGTTCAAGACATTGGCTGGCGCGGAAGTCAACCTGGAGATTATTACAACTAGTGAAATCAAAATTTCCACTTTGGTAAAAAGCGACCAAGCTTTGACGGCGCTGCGAGCAGTGCACTCTGAATTCGGCTTGGACAAAATCGTTGCCTCCCAAGCCCCTGAAATTCCCAAGCGAAACACGAGTGCCGGCCCCTCGATCGCAGAGGTTATTGAGAGCTTGAACGCCGACATGGAAGCATTGATGATCGACGATATCTCGCTTGACCAGAACCAGTCGCGAATTACCGTCTCCAAGATTCCCAACCGTCCTGGAATTGCGGCCCAGCTATTTAACCGCGTCGCCGACTCCGGTATTTTCGTTGACATGATTGTCCAAAGCTACGCCAGCGAGAAGATTGCGGACATTACCTTTACCATGCCTCGTGATCAACTCGACGATGCTTTGAAAGTTGCCGAGGAATTCTGCAAGGAATTTGGTTGTCAAAAAGTCGAATCAAAACGCAGCATTGCCAAGCTCAGTGTAACGGGAGTTGGCTTGCGCAGTCACACAGGTGTGGCGATCGGAATGTTCAAAGCCCTCGCCGAGGCACAGATCAATGTTGAGACGATCAACACCAGTGAAGTGCTTGTTAACATTATTGTTGACGGTAGCGAAGGTGAAACAGGGATTGAGTGCCTGCGAACTCAGTTCGCCGATTCGATCAAAGTGTAATGCAGCCTCCGCTTCTCGACCTCATTGCCTTCACAAACGAATCAAAAGGCCCGCCGTGTCGCTTCGGGAAACGGAAATTCGTTCACTATCGGAAGCTGCGGTTGGCCCTTCCGCGAGAAACCGATCTGGATAACATCTTGAATTAGCGTTGTATCGGACGCCAAATTTTGCGGGACTTCCTGCTGCCATCTCTGCCAAGACTCCTCGCTGCTGATGTTAACCGGTTTTCTTGGCTTCTTGTCGTAGTGTGCTTTTTACGCTGATTAATGGGTTGATACGTAGAAGAATTACCAAAACCGAGGCCAATCAATCGTAAAAAAAGCCCTCAGTTCAGAAAACCGAGGGCTCTATAAAAGTGTGATGTCTGATTTGGTTAGTTGCCTAGCGAGTTCGACCAGCGAAGATTTCTCAAGTTGTAAGGGTCGATTCGGTTCGTGTTGGTGATTTCAATTTCTAGTCTGTCGGTCTCCTCCGCGGGGAGAGAGATACTTGCTCGACCAGTAAAGCTCTGTACGTTCAATCCGTTAGCAGCCGCAACCCCATTGGCGGCGAATGGATTATTGACCAACACACCATTAACCTTTGGCCACCTCCCAGTACCGTTACCTCGGGGAGCAAGAAACTGTTCGTTGACTCCTGATACCGCATAGCCGAGATCGGCCATTGCTGCAAAAGTTGTGTCAGTAAGAATGAACTCTGGATCGGGGTTCGCTATTGTCCCTGCAGTGGCGAGCATGATGTCTTGTATATTTTCCTCGGGAAAAACGAATCCGGGAGCCTCTGCCCAATGCCCCAAATCTGGCTGTGATATAGGGACAAACGGGGCGAACGGTTCATTGATCGCTCTTCGGTATTCTGGCAAAGCATAAGTTCCGCCGGTGTACTGACTCAAACCATTGCTTAATATATTCTCGTTACCAATAATACCATTTTGTTGCCAAAGTGTACCGAAGCCCAAGGCATGACCCATTTCGTGAATCGCAACTGCAGTCAAAAGATCCTGTCCTTCTTGGGTAGTTGGCAGGCTATCAAATATGTCAAATGTCATTTCACCTGTCACTGGAAAAAAGACAGGATTGGCAACGTTAAACGACAACGGCGACAACGGTGGTGTAAGACTCAAGACCGTATCGGGGCCGGCGAAGCCGAGTAAACCGCAAGGACCATCAAGCATCTCAACCACAGCGTTGATGCGCACCGTAGTTAGCTGCAATAGAATTGCTCGGGGAAGTTCGGTGCTGAAACCAATAAGTCTTTCTTCCCAAATCGCCTCCGCATCCAACAAAGCCGTGACCAGTTGTGGCGGAAGGTTGTTAGAAAGATCCAGTGAGATCACATCTATCTGCTGAGACTTGGCCTGTGTTGCACTGATGCAAGTCATCAGAATCGCGAAAAGGACTATTTTTAAATTTCCGAAACTCATTGCAGCTGATTTCTCCCACGTCTCCCAAAAATAAGAGGCGCCAAATAAAATGCGATAAAAAGTTAGATTCGAGTATAGCCTAGCGGCCCAATGCTTCAAGGATTTTGCTTACCAGCCCGTTGCTATATGTATGGGCATTTGACGTAATCGCCCTGATTTGGTTCCAAAAAACAGCGAATATCCCAGTCTAAGTGTTGCACAATTTACGGAAGATTGGTGATTTAGGGCGCATTTTTTCAGGATTGAGTTGATATCAAAATGGGAAAAACTGATATGTTCCTCAAATTCCTGCATTCTTATTCAACCCATACAAACCAACATCCGATAGATCTGGTAGCGAAATCTCCAGAGATTCGCTTGTACTTGCACTGCTAAAGCAGGAAGAAAGCAATGGGTTTAAGAAAAAATTTAGTCTTCGGCGCTCTGCTGGTATCACTTTTGGTCGTTGGTGTCGCCAATGCTCAACATGATCAAAGCGGACTCAGGCATCAGCTTATCGACGTGCCGGCACCCAGTTTTGGGCCTCGAAAAGTTGAGACGGTTGATTCGACCCAGCCGTTTGCAGGGGCAGGGGTATTTGACTACGACACTCGTGCGTTTGCACCGCTTGAGTTTACCAACAATAAAGAGCTGGAGCCTAATAAAGGTTTCTACTTCACGCTCGACAGGATTTACGCAAGTGTCACCCGGGCTGGCGGCAACATTGGTGTCGATACCGATGCCATTCAAACTGGCTCGGAGTACATTTGGGGAACGCGCTACGATTTAGGATGGTTCTCCGACAACGACGATGGCTGGGGGATCACCTTCCAGGATCAAGAAGGAGCATACTTTACTAATGGTCGAGACGTTCTAGTTTCCAATCCAATGTTGGTAAACGTGACTCTGAACACGGTAGAAGTCAATCGCATATTTCGCCAAACACTTTCTCATGGCGGCTATCTCGAACCATACATCGGTCTAAGATACACCAACATCACAGACAGAACGCTTGAGGATACAAACCAGGTATTTGTGGCAGCAGGTCCGCCAACTCAGGTCGGCAACCGTTTCCGCCAGGAAGTCACCAACAATGCGTTTGGTTTACAGGCAGGAGGTCGTTACAACGTACGTCGCGGACGTTGGCGAACCACGACTGATGCCGCACTGGCAACCAGTTACAATCAGCAACGTTATTTCGCTACCGATATTGCCACCGGTGTTGGAGTTCAGGCGATCACTGAAACCTTCCAAAACGATCAATCGTTCGTTCCGATTATCGACGGACAGTTTGAGCTGGCTTACAACATTAGCCGAGATATCTCTCTGAGAATCGGTGCCCAGGCAGTTTATTCCTGGAATGGGATCGCCAGAGCCAATACGTTGACCACAAACATTAACCCCAATTCCGCATTCGGTATTAGCACCAATCCAACTGGGTTGTTTGATGACAATCATTTGTCAGCTGGATTTCTGTTCGGTGTTGAGTGGCGACGCTAGGAACCGAAACAGTTCGATTAACCAATTGAAAACGCCTGTTGATCTATTTCAGCGGGCGTTTTTTATTCAATGGAGTCAACGAACTTATTCAGCTCGTGTGACCAGTTCGCACAAACCGGCCTCGGCGACCTGTTGTGGGCAGCTCCACACGAGAAAGAATAGTGCCTCGCGACACCATCGGCCAACTGGATGACCTTCGACAAAACCTGCACCCTTGGCCGCGATCATGGCGGCCTGAGTCGATCGCGTCGCCAGGCTGTTCGCGTCAGCCCGTAGTTGACCGGCGTGTTCGATGGCTCCACCGGCAACCTTCAATGTCAGTCCGAACAACAATTCAAATTGCTGTTCAAGCGAATTGGCTGTTTCTGCCAATTCGGGACGCGCTACGGATTCTTGCTGTATGAACTCGATCGCCGAGCGGACCAGGCCCAGTGCCAGCGCCGATGTTTGAACGCCGCCTGCTCCGGTGCCGCTGGATGTGGCCAAAGCCGATTCTCGAGGCGATACGACAACGTTGGCCTCGGGAACGATGACAGAGTCGCACTTTACAGCGCCTGTTTGACTGGCTGATAACGCGATCAGCTCGAACCCTTTCTCGATTTTCACGCCCACTGCATCGGTTGGCAACAAGAACAGAATTTCGTTGCCATCATCAAGAACGCCGCCCATCAACAGCCATTTGGCATTGTTGGCACCGGTAACCCAAGGCGCGATTCCGTCCACCCGCCATTGGTCTCGGTCGCGCGTCACTTGCATGACTGGCTTTTTGGTGTGGCGCCTGCTGGTGGTCAGATGAGAGATGCCGACAGTTCCGGGAGCTGAGCCATCAAGCATTCCCGGCAGTACCTGACGCTTCAAGTCGGCATTGTCACACGCTGCCACGCGTTTCAGCGCAGCGACGCGTTGCGTCACGATGAACGTTGATGTCAGGCAAGCCGACCCTAAGGCAATGTAACCCTTGGCGATATCGCTTGCCGACCACTCAAGCCCACCATGTTGTTGGCTGACAAACCAGCGATAGACTTGTGCGTTGGCGATCAGCGAGAGTTGCTCAGCTGGCCAGTCTTGTCGCGTCCATGAAGCCTGCTGCTTGCTGGCCGATGCAATTTCGCTAGTCAGTGCTTTTAGCGCCGGCTCGTTGGCAATCGATTCAACAGGGACACTATCTGGAAAATCAGCCACAGTACTTCACGATCAGTTGGTTGGGGCATCGGAGGATCGTTGCTTGGTCATTTCCACTTCATTGCTCCGCGCGCGTTGCAGGACGCATTAAAGAGCCAACAACAGCCGACTTGGTGCTTCGAGGTAACCGATGACGTCGTTGAGGAATCTTGCCGCTGCTCCGCCATCGATTAAGCGATGATCATACGAGAGGCTCAATGGCATCATCAAGCGAACTTCGACCTTGTCATCGATCACGACCGGAAGCTTGCGGCTACGACCGACCAGCAGAATCGCCGTTTCGGGTGTGTTGATGATTGGCGTTGAATAGGTTCCGCCGATGGCGCCGAGGTTGCTGATCGTGAACGTTCCGCCCCGCAGATCGTCAATGGAAAAGTTGTTTTCGCGGACGTTTTCGGCCATCTCACCTAGTTGGCGAGCAATATCAGGGATCCCCATTTTGTCGGCGCTACGAAGTGATGGGACAACCAAGCCCCGTTCAGTGTCCACTGCAATGCCGACATTGACGTAGTCTTTGTAAATGATCTGGCCTTGCTCCAAATCAACCGAGGCGTTGATAACTGGATGGGCCTTAAGAGCCATCGCAACAGCCTTGATCAAAAACGGCATCGATGTCAGCTTGACCCCGCCCTCGGCGTATTCCTTTTTGCTGTTTTGTCGAATGTCTTCCAGCGCTGTAACGTCTGCATCGTCAAAGTTAGTCACGCGCGGACAAGTCGACCACGACTCGTGCATTTTGCGGGCGATCGTTTGCCGAATCTTCGGCATCTTTTCGATGTGAACCGGACCGAAACCGTCGCTCTGACCGCCGGCGGGAACTGCCGCACTACCGGAGCGATTGCCTTCGCGGACAACCTTCAGTACATCATCTCGAATAATTCGTCCGTGCTCACCAGTGCCCTGAACGCTGGTCAGGTCGACGCCTACTTCGCGAGCAAATCGCCGGATCGACGGGCTGGCGGCAACTTCGACGCCCGAGGCGGGTTTGGAAGTGACTGCAGGTGCTGAGGGAGCCGTGGCAACAGGCGCTGCCGGAGGCGATGTTGGGGCCGGAGCCGAGGGAGGTGCTGGAGCAGGTGCTGGAGCTTCAGCAGCCGGTGGAGGTGTTGGGGCGGGAGCAGGAGGAGCCGGTGCCGAGGCAGCTGGAGCCGCTGCGCCATCGATAGAAAGTACCGGTTGTCCCACGCTGATCGTGTCGCCTTCGGCACAGTTGATCGCTTTAACCACCCCGGCGACATTGCATGAGACAAAGATTGTGGCTTTGTCGGTTTCAAGCTCGATGACGTCTTGACCATCGGTGACCGAATCGCCGACCTCGACAAGGATCTCCAGAACATCTCCAGATTCGACGCCTTCACCTAGCTGAGGAAGTAAAAAATCTGCCATTTAAATTGCTCTTATGTTTTGTCTTTTTTGTTGTTTCAAAAAGCGAGCGACAGGACATAGCCACTGACTCCGGCAGGCCCTTGAACCCATTGCCGCTCATTCAGTACAGGTGAAGGTTCTTAGGCGTAAAACGGACTGATCTTTTCGGGGTTAACGTCAAGATCCTTGATCGCTTTTTCGACTTCGCTGGCCTTGATCTTACCTTGTTGGGCAAGCTGATAGAGCGCGCCGATGACGACGCATTCGGCATCGACCTCGAAGTGACGGCGAAGGGCTTCACGAGTTTCACTACGTCCCATTCCATCAGTTCCAAGGGCCAGGAATTCGCCTGGCAGGAACGGAGCAATCTGCTCACTGTGAGCCCGAACGTAATCGCTGGTCGCGATGAACGGGCCCTCGCAATCTTCAGTCACGGTTTCGACGTAACTCTTGCGAGGAGTTTGAGTCGGGTGGAACATGTTCCATCGCTTGCACTCCTGAGCATCGCGGCGTAGCTCGTTGTAGCTGGTCACCGACCAAACGTCGCTGGAGATGCCGTATTTCTCAGCCAAAATCTCTTGTCCTTTGAGCACGCTCATCATGATTGCACCACTGCCGAAGAGCTGGACTCGGTGCCCGCCTTTTTTGGCTTCGACGGTTTTGAATTTGTACATCCCTTTGACGATACCTTCTTCGCAACCCTCGGGCATCTTGGGCATGATGTAATTGTCATTGCCAACCATCAGATAGTAGATCGCCGTCTCGCCATCTTCGTAGAGCTTTTTCAAGCCGTCAAAGATGATGACAGAAGTCTCATAAGTGAACGCTGGATCAAACGCACGAACGGTTGGGTAAGCAATCGCGTTGAGCAAGCTATGGCCGTCCTGATGCTGAAGGCCTTCTCCGTTGAGCGAAGTTCTCCCAGCGGTTCCGCCGAGGAGGAATCCTTTGGCTCGCATGTCGGCCGCAGCCCAGATCAAGTCTCCGATTCTTTGGAAGCCAAACATCGAGTAGTAAATGTAGAACGGAATCATGTTGATACCGTGGGCGCTATAAGCGGTCCCGGCAGCGTTGAATGAAGACATCGCACCGGCCTCGGAAATGCCTTCTTCCAGCAGTTGACCGTCCTGGGCTTCTTTGTAGAAAGACTGCAGGGCACTATCCACAGGCTCGTAAAGCTGGCCAGCGTGAGCGTAAATGCCCACCTGCTTGAACATTCCCTCCATACCAAAAGTTCGCGACTCATCGGGAACAATCGGAACAATGTTCTTGCCGATCTTTTTGTCACGCACCAACTGTGAAAGCAACCGAGTTACACCCTTTGTCGTGGACATCGGGGCTCCCTTTTCGATTCCTTTAGCAATCGTATCTTCGAGCCTCTTCTTGTAATCGGCGAAACGAGGAACTTCCATTTTCGGAATCGTCGTGGGACGTGAAGGAACTGGTCCGCCCAGTGCGGCGCGACGCTCCTTCATGTACTTGATTTCGACGCTTTCCTCAGACGGTTTGTAGAACGGTGCTTTGCCAACCTCTTCGTCCGAGATCGGAATGCCAAATCGAGTGCGGAACTCGAGCAGTTCAGCTTCGTTCATCTTCTTCTGGTTGTGGGCGATGTTACGGCCTTCGCCGGCTTCGCCGAGTCCATAGCCTTTGATCGTCTTGGCCAGGATTACAGTCGGTTGGCCTTTGTGTTCTTCGGCGGCCTTGAAGGCGGCGTAGACTTTTTCCGGGTCGTGACCACCGCGACGCATGCGAAGTAGTTTTTCGTCGCTGTAAGTCTTGATCATTTCCAACAGCTCAGGATACTTGCCGAAGAAGTGCTCGCGGGTGTAAGCCCCAGGCATACCGACGTACTTTTGATACTGGCCATCGACGACTTCACCCATTCGTTTGACAAGCAAGCCGAGATGGTCTTCTTCGAGAAGCGGATCCCAATCGTCGCCCCAGACGACTTTGATGACGTTCCATCCCGCACCACGGAAGAGGGCTTCGAGTTCCTGAATGATCTTGCCGTTACCACGAACCGGACCATCGAGACGCTGCAGGTTACAGTTGATCACGAACTTGAGGTTTTCAAGTTTCTCTCGTCCGCCAAGCGTAATCGCCCCCAGCGATTCAGGTTCATCACATTCGCCGTCACCAAGGAAGGCCCAGACACGTTGGTTGGAGGTGTCTTTGATCCCACGATCTTTGAGGTACTCGTTGAAGCGGGCTTGGTAGATCGCCATGATCGGACCAAGTCCCATTGAGACCGTTGGGTACTCCCAAAAATCTGGCATCAGCCAAGGGTGTGGGTAAGACGAGAGTCCAGGATGTTCCTGAAGTTCCTGACGGAAGTTGAGCAGGTGTTGTTTGTCGAGACGGCCTTCGAGGAATGCACGTGAGTACATGCCTGGTGAGCCGTGGCCCTGGAAGTAAATTTGATCACCGTCAAATCCACTTTCTCCACGCCCACGGAAAATGTGGTTCTGAGCGACTTCGTAAAGCGTCGCCGATGAAGCAAAGGTCGAGATATGTCCGCCAACGCCACCACCGTAGCCATCGGGTTTGTCGGTTTTCTTGTTGGCCTTAACGACCATCGCCATCGCGTTCCAGCGAACGAAGCTTTTGATGCGACGTTCAATCTCGCGGTTGCCGGGGTACGGCGGCTGTTCGTGCTTGGCGATCGTGTTGATGTAAGCTGTGTTGGATTTGATCGGCAAGTCCACGCCTTCGACTCGCGCTCGGGCTTCTAAAACCGAAAGCAAATACTTGGCACGATCATGCCCCTTGCTGTTCATGATGTATTCCAACGATTCGAGCCACTCTTGTGTCTCAATGGGATCGACATCGACCGTTTGGGTGATATACGACTCGTTGGCATCTTCAATGGACTTTGGATTTGACTTAATCACATCCGACATAAATCCGCCTTTGCTATTATCAGTTAGGAGGCGCACAGCTTCCGCAAGCGCTACTCAATGTTTTGTCTCTACTGGATTGAGGAAGAGAAGTTTTCCAGACCAAAACTCTTCCGCGCCAAGTGGATCAGCTCATTACAGGATGGTTCCAAGCATTGGCTCAGAAAATTTGCTGGATCAATGCTAGGCATTTAAAATTCTAGACATTTATCTACGTAGTTATGTTCGACGCGACGTTCTCAATTTAATGCATCGATACGTATCCGTTGGCTCATCCCCCGCAATTCTCGTAAATGGAACTGATTTCGTAAAGAACCAAGTCAAATTTGAGCATGTAAAATGCCGAGTCACAACGTCAAGCCGCTTTAAGGGGGTGTGATGTCACCCAACGTTGTCCAGCGGCCTGATATCAAGCTGGGTAAGCTATGAAATTCCAGCTGGGAACGAGATTTTCAGTCAGCATTGGGGGTGCAATTCGAGTGAAAATGACAAGAAGATTCAATTTAAAAATCAAAAGTAACGCAACTTACAACTCAGCATGCCATTTGAGCTGGAGGAAAGTGAAGCAGTTCAAGCCCGTAAATTTTACCTGATGAATATGGCTTGCCCATTCAGAACTTGCAGCGGACGTCGATGTGAGGCGAGTCGGTGGTTCAAAATCAATTTTCGCTTTTGTTGTTCTCGTCTTTGGAATTTGTGGCGTTGGCCTTTCTGGCTGCTACTTTAGCTTGGGCTGCAGCTTGCCGTTTCCTATTTTCTTCAGCGTCCTTTTCCTGTTTGGCTCGGCGTTTCTTTTTGAACAGCTCGTCGGAGTCAGGTTGTCGATTACCTGTCAGTACCGACGGGTCATCAAGGACCATCATGTGCCCGTGATCGGCGGTAAGGACCAAACAAGTTTCATCCCAGTTGCTGTTTTTCTCAACCCAGTCGGTGATTGCGGTAAACGCGGAGTCGCCACTTAGTACCGCACCGATCGCATCGTCAATGTTGTTGTTATGATTCGCCTTGTCGACTTCGCCTGCTTCGACCATCAGGTAAAACCCGTTGTCATTTTCCTGTAAGACCGTCAAAGCAGCGTTTGCCATATCGGCAAGTGTAGGATTCTCGTAGATGTCAGCCCGTTTGACAGTTTGAACTTTTTTAATCCCGCGTGTGGGGTCGAACTTTCCATCGGCCGTTTGGAATGGCAAGTGGCTTCCTTTTACTCCAAAAAAACCAAACAGTCGGGTGCCTTTTTGGGCCGCCGTTGAAGCGCTATGGAGTAGCAACTTGCCGCCATCGGTTCCAGCAGTGCGCTGGACGACGGTATATTTCCCGTTGTTGGCGACGTCAATTTTCCGAAGCGACTCATCGGTTAGATAGTTGTTTCCCGGAATAAAATTATTGCCTTGTGCTTTGCGATCGTCCTTTACATTGGTTCCCCAACCGCAACCAATCAGCACGTCGACGCCTTGAAGCGGAGTGTCCCGATGAGAAGCGGATTTCAAGCCCAGCAGATCTCGAGTCAAATCCTGGTAGTCATCACGATGTACATTGTGTGAGTAGACAGCGGCGGGGGTGGCGTGGCTAATCGGCACGCTGGTTACCACGCCAATCGCGAATCCGGCTTGCTGCATTTCATGAGCAAGGGTTTGACGCTGCTTGCCTTGCGGGTCGACGTTGATTCCAGAGTTATAAGTCTTGTAGCCAGCGTTCATCGAAGTCGCCGAGGCCGCCGAATCCGTGAAGGCATGCCTAAGCGTCCTTCGTTTAGCCAGAAGATAGGAAGGATCGCCTGGTTTTCTCCAGGGAGCAGCGCCGCCCAATTTGGCCGAGTATCCGCCAAGAAACGGATTGGGCTCAGACACGACTTGAGCGCTGACATCAATTTTTGCTGCCTTGGAAAACGGGCTGGTTACACAATACCCGAAATCGCTGTCGGCTTTCTTGTAGTCAAGAAATGCGAGCCCGGTGCCTCGTCCTTCCTCGTACAGAATTTTTTTATTTCGGTAGATGGAGGCCGCTTGAGTTGTTTGCCAATCCATTCCATCAAAAACCATCAGGATGACGTTCTTCTTTCCAGACTTCCAAGCCCGCTTTTGCAATTCATAAATCTGAGTTTGGTCAAAGTAGTTTGCCTCGGGGTTTAATGTTTCCGCGGGCAGGCTTCCGTAAATCTCCTTGATCTTTGACTCATCGCGGTAAGGGCTATTCTCGTCCTTCACTGAATCAAGGCTTAGTCCCCATGAATAAACAGGGATCAGACGGTTGGAGTGGTTGGTCCAATTCGAAAACTGAGAAGCCCGATCACCCCAGTGGATCCAATCTGCCGAATTTAGTTCGACCGCGCGAAATTGAAACTGGCGAAGATTGCAGTCGGGCGCTTCCTGAGCACTTGAAAACCCATATAACAGGCTGTGAAGTGAGACAGATATTGTTAAAAGAATTCCGTGGAATCGCATTTAGATCTCGCATCGAACTTTGGTGAGTCGATATTGTAGTTTAGAAACTAAAATGTCACGTCGGGGTGACAGATGGCTCATCTGCATTTTTAGATTTTTAATACTATCTTCAAGTGGAAATGACTTTGGATAGCGAATCGGAAAAAACCTAACCTTGATCGCGACGGCCTATCATGAAGCCGTTCACACGGTGATGGCAGTCTCGCTGGGTCGACCGATCGAAAAGGTCACCATTGCTCCTTTTAAATCGCCAATCGGCGCGATGAATAGTGGTTTGAGGTTAGGTGCATGCAAAATTCGAAAAGGAAGAACCAAGCCAACTAAGGATTGGCTCGAAGATGAAGTCATGATCCTGTGCGCAGGGATGGTCGTCGGCTGGAGAAGCTTGAGCAACGGTTGCTCGACAAGACGAGTACGCTCTCAACGATGAAGTCCACTGGTCGCGATCGAAATGGTGGCAAAAGAATCGACTGCTTCCGACGCCGAGTCGAGCCGTCGAGCACTTTTTCAAAATGGCTTAGCAGCAGCAAGCGTAACGCCCGCAATCGATCGCGAAAGGGCATACTCGTTAATTCGAATATGCCCTTGCGAACTTGGTTAATGAAAACCAAATTTTTATAATGTGGTTGAGTCCGGTAATAACCGAACACCCTTGCTAGTTAACTTCTTTCCAACCGTTTAGATCGTTGTTTGACCGTGAACGACTGATCGGAGCCAACTGAACTCGTGATGTTGTTGGCTTGGTGAAACTAGCCGTACGAACTGGCGAGTATCCCCATTGTTTACGAACTGGTGAAGCTGCAGTTTTGTCGTCGAAACTAAATCTGGCCGGAGCTTTGTCTTCGATTTCTCTAAATGCTTTGGCCTGATAGTTGGTGCTGCCAGTCTGGGCCTTGTTGATTCGGTCCAGGAACGGTCGCTGTGATACGAACGGACTGACATCCTGCAACGGATTGACTTCTTGCAACGAAGGTTGAGTTGTAGGAATCGGAGCGTTGTATCTTGTTCCCGATCCAAATGTAGCACCTGACGATGGAGAAAGTGTTCCACTTGGGACTTGCTCATAGTAGGTGTTGGAAGTTGGAGCGGGTGTTGGAGCAGAATACTGCGGAGCGAAATTAGTTGTCGAACTACCCGTAGTCGGAGCAAAGTTCGTCGTTGTCGAAGAACCCGCCGCTGGTGTTGGATTGAAGTTGCCCGCCGGCAAACCAGGGACTTGGTTGGCAAAGCCACCATCAGTACCGCAGGTGTTGCAAGGGCCGCAGGTTCCAGTTGCACAATCGTTGGTGATTGTTGTGACAGGAACTTTATATGTCTCTTGTCGGTACACCGGACGGTAAGTGGTGTAGGGAACTCGCTGACACTGATAGGTATAACTCGTGCATGGCTTCATGCAGGTAATCGTGCAACCAGTGCAAGGGTCTGTCTTGGTTTCAGGCCGGTACTGAGTTACAGGAACTCGTTTGTACGCGGTGCGGTAAGCCGTATAAGGAACGTAGTTGACAACGGTGCGGCTGCAGGTTTGTTGGCATGTTTTCATGCACTGGCCTGGCTGCAAGTTGTGTATGTTTGGAGTTTGAGTTGGAGCTTGAGCGAAGTTGGCTGTTGTCGGCTGCGTGACTCGATTTGAGCAGCAGTTGAACAAGCCACCACCGGTTCCGCCCAAGTTGGAATTGGTGGCGCTGGGCCGCCATAGGCCTCGCAACCACTGACGAAGTGGTCCGTCCGCGTTAGCGTCTGCTGGCAATACAGCCATGAAAGCAGCGGCGATTGTGAATGCAAGGATAGTTGTTTTAATACGTGACATTTAGTTTGACTCCTGAACGTAACTCGAATGAGATTCGTTGGCTTCCTAAAAGGGGGAATGTTCTGCGCAGCGCGGTGATCAAACGAATTACCTCGCTGCGACTCGTAGAAAGGTAGGACAAATTAATGGCTTGGAAAGCAAAAATGCCGGGGAATACCCTGTAATTTTTACAAACCCAGTCCGGTCGTAACGGCCAGAAAACCTGGCAACTGTGATGAGTTTAGGCTGATTGCCTAAATTCATCCGAAAAATCGAAACAGCGTGTTAAAGCTTGACGATCATTCGCGTTTTGCCAGTTGATCGGGCAATCCTGATTAACAAGCCGTAGGGCTCGGAAGCAGGTTACGTCCCTGAAAGAATCAAATCGTTTGAAAGTTCAAGTCATATTGAACTGAGCCCTGCATCATGAGGGCTGAAGTAGTAACGGTACGCAGGCAGACGAAGAGCAGTTCGCGCTAATTCGCTTCCTGACCGTTGCTCGGCGTGATTCTACGCAGGTGAATAAGCTAAAGCAAGTTTGCCGGCAAGCAAATGTTGGGAACTGTCCAACCACTGCAGGTTTACCTATAGTGGGCAGAGGAGTAGGAAGACTTGTAGCGAAGTCACTTCCTGCGCGAATCGCCACGAAAACCAATTCCGTCATCCTGCAACCTGTATTTAGATCCCAAATCATGTTCTTTGTTTTTGATGGTGTTGATGGTGCTGGCAAAACGACGCAACTGGAAATGTTTGTAAAGTGGCTTAAAGACCAAAACCATGATGTTGTGACTTGCAAAGACCCTGGAAGTACGGAGCTGGGCGAACGCATTCGAAGTGTTCTACTTGGTGATCATCAAACGCCAATCTCAATGCGGGCTGAGATGATGCTCTTTACAACTGCCAGAACCCAGTTGATTCAGGAAATCGTCAAACCGGCTTTGGAACGCGGCAAGACAGTGGTTCTGGACAGGTACGTTTTCTCGACTGTCGTCTATCAGGGGCACGCGGGGGACCTTGATCCAGAAGAGATCTGGACCATCAATCGAATCGCAACTGAAAATGTGTTTCCAGATGCTACGTTTATCCTCGACGTTCCGGTCGAGGTTGCAGCCAAACGTTTAGGAGACACGCTCGACCGAATGGAATCCCGGGGCAACGAGTATTTCGAAAAGGTTCGCAAGGGGTTCATTGAGGAAGTTAAACGCTGGCCCAACGGTGTAGAATTAGTCGACGCAACCAAAAATCCTGATGAGATCCAAACCGATATTCGTACCAGAGCCGCCAAGTATATTGCTTGAACTGGTCGAATCGGTGTCATCTGGCCGGAGCCGTCTCGTGTGACGGGAAGAGGTCGAGGAGCAAAGTCACCCTCCCACTGGGGGCCCTT
>CAYSQZ010000047.1:0-5179 GCA_964433035.1 uncultured Pirellulaceae bacterium
CACAGCCTGACCTACTAGCTCGCCTACCGCGCTACTTTCGCTGAGCAAAGGCGGGCATCATTGGGCAAGTCGGAAAGCACTAAATCCGAATGCCACTGTGACGTTTTTGGGACAAAGCCTAGTTCGTTTTCAATTTCGAAATCGCTTCAACCTGACGCTTGGCTTGGGCAGCAAGTTTGTCGTTGGGGTAGTTTTCGAGCAGATACTCGAACTGGCGAATCGAATCAGTGATAAGCCGTTGTTTCAATTCCGCGGGAGCTGATTCGATTTGCACAAAATTGCTTCGAGCCGCTTCGTAGATCGCGTAGGCCTGCCAGGGTTTGACATCCTCGGCGGCTTGGGGACCTCCAAAACCAAAATAGACCAGCTTGAATTCGTTTTCTGCTTCCTGAAATTTCTTGTCCGCAAAAAGCATGTCACCGATCCTGCAGCGAGCCCGAGCCCCGGTTCGCCCCAGATTTTCTGCTGCCCTGCGATAGGATTCCATCGCTTGTTCGGGCTGAGACAAGGCGGCGTGAGCGATGCCCAGCTCCAAATTCGCGTCTTGTTTAAAAACATCCTCGGCGTCGGATTCTTTTATGCCCGAGGCCAGTTTGATCGCTGTTTCGTATTTCTTGACCTGGTTTGCGCTTTGGGCTCCATGGAGCATCGTTAGCCATTTGATTCTTGGCTTGATCGCTTGCGAAGCTTCAATGATCGGCTGAGCTGTTAGGTATCCGGCCAATGCAGCTTCGTAGTTTTTCAGCTGGAACTGCGACTCTGCGACCATGAACAAGCCGTCGGAGTAGAGGTCGCCACTGGCAAAGGAATCCGTTTGGGTTGTGAAGGATTCCAGTGCTTGTTGAAACTGCTTCTGTTTGTAGTGAGCCCACGCCAGTTTGTATGCCGCTTTTTCCCGGACATGCTCAGGAGCTTTTGAGTCCAGACAAGTCTGAAAAGATTTGATTGCCTCGTCAAACTTACCTGCATCATAAGCTGAAAAGCCCACGTGAAAATTCGATTCACCTGCCAAAGGGCTGTCCGGTTTTTCAGTCGTTAGCTTCGCGAAGTACTCCAGACCTTTTTCCTTCTCTGATTTTGAATTGTGCGCCCAGGCAAGCTCATAGTAATACCGATCGAGTTTTGGCGAATTGGGGAACTCAGAAATTAGTTGCTTGAAGGTACCGATCGTGTCGTCCCATTTCATTAGCTCGCCCTGGTTAAGCCCAATTTCGAGAAGTGCGTTGGCCCTGGATTGCTCCGATGGATTGCCGGTTGCCAGGAATTCCTTTAGTTCCGCGATTGAGGCTTGGGCATCACCAGTTTGTCGAAGCGAAGATCCCCGACCGATTTTACTTTTGATAGCAAGTTCATGCTCAGGGAATTTGCTCATCAGCTGGGCGAACAGTTTTTCCGATTCGTCAAACCGCTTGAGCTCCATCTGGCTCCAAGCCGCATCGTAAAGCGCGTAAGGTGCGAAACGGGAATTGGGATAGTTGCGGTTAATTTGCTGGAAGTTCTTGATCGCCTCCTCGAAGTCTCTGGTTTTGTAGGCTTGTCGCCCCAGACGATAATACAGATCACCAAGCAATGACGAGTTTGGAAATTTTGTGATCATCGCCGATGCGGTTTGCTTGCCTTCAGCGATTTGTTGGTTCTCCATCTGCGCTTCACAAAGCGTTAGTAGTGTTTGGTCGGCTCGGCCCCATTTGTCAGACACCTGAGCACTACTGGTTAACGACTTGGTTGCAGTTGCAAAATCTTTGAGCTGATACTGACTTGATCCAACCCAGTGAAGTGCTTCAGCTCTGATGTCAGGATTGAGGGTTGCCGCATTGGGCGAATCGAGCAACGTTTGAAGCCTGTCGATCGTGGATTGGTACTTGTTTTGAATGTACAACGATCGAGCGGCCTCCAGATTCCAACGCGTAACCTTTTCGATTCTTTGTTCAACAGATTCGTCCTCGGAGAATCTTTCAATCAGCTCATCAAAGACCTTGATCGCAAGTTCTGGTCGTTGGTCAAGCATCAACGCATCGGCTTTGATTTCGAGCATGTCGACCAGAAAATCCGAGTCCGAGTATGCTTTTTCAAACGCTGCTGACTGGATGATGGCGGTTTTGTAGTCTCCCAGCTCCAGCGAAGTAAACGCCGCGTTGTACAACGATTGCGGAGCCAGTGAGTGATCAGCGTGTTGTTCAACGATCGCCTGGAAAAGTGGAATTGATTCGCGGCGACGCTCCGGGATCGCGTAGATGGCGTTGGCTTGATCCAGTTTGAGTGGAACCAGCGAAACCGCGTTGGCGTTTGATCCATTGCTTAGTTTTTCAATCCAGGTGGTCGCAAGGTCGTAGGCTTTCTCCACTTGGGCGGGTTTGGATTCGAGATAGATCTCTTTGGCCAGCCAGTGAGCTGCGTCGGCAGAGAATCTGGAGTCGGTTGCAAGCGATTTCTCAAGAACGGTAGTTGCCTTATCGATTTGGCCTGCACTGAGGTAGTTGCGGCCAGCATTAACGAGCGATTGAATCGCACGGGGCGAGTTTGGGTTGTCGGCAATCGATTCGTACAACCCGGCCGATTTCTCGTGCCTCCCCAATCGTGCTTCACAGAAAGCGTGTTGGAATCGAGCTTCTTCAATGATTCGTTTCTCTTGGTCGGTTGGCACGACGGCGATGTCTTTGGCCGAGATTGGCTCGAGGATCTCGATGGCTTGTAAGAGATTTTGGTCGGCTGTTTCCTTGTTGCCGGATCGCTCGTTAGCGATCGCCTGTCGGATCATCGTTCGACCGGTTTCCAGATTAACGTCCTGAAGCAGTGGGTGCCCGCCTTCAGATTTAGCGGATTGGCGAAATGCGTCGTAGTGCTCAAGTGCGTGCTGGTATCGGCCAAGTCTGGCTTCTGCATCAGCCAGCGCGAACAGCCCTTCGTATTTGAAAGTCTGTTTCGGGTAAGTCAACATTTGCGTGTATGACTCGACCGCGTCCTGATCGCGGCCAAGTTCTTCGTACGCTCCCCCTTGAAAGAAACAGGCTTGATCGATCTCTTCGAATTTAGGGTTGTTGGTTCGCAGGTTGGCGAAGGTTCTGGTCGCTGTGTTGAGCAACTCGGTTGCCTGTTGCTGCTGGGCGACGTTTTGCTTGAGGGCCTTGCCATGGCGATACTGTGCGAAACCAAGAAAAAGATCGGCCTTGGGCCCGAGCCCTGATTCAGGTTCGAGTTCAGGCGAAGCTGCTTTAAAGTAGCCGATCGCTTTGTCGTACTGACCCAATTTAAGACTGCAAACACCCGCGTTGTAATTTGCTTGAGGGACCAGTTTGGAATCCGAATGGTCGGTCAGAAATTTATTCCATTGCTCAATCGCAGAATCGTAGGACTGATTGTTCTGTGCTTGGCTGGCGGCTTCAAAAATTTGTTGGACGTTGTTTTTCTGGACGTTCTCCTGAACCGCGGCGTTTAGCAAGGATTGTCTCTGTCCGCTTAATGCAACAAGCAGGACAAAGAGTGAGAATCCAATCGTGGTTACCGTTGGAGGCGATTGAAAAGATTTTGCTTTGACAAACCCTGATGATCGACGTCGTAGGTGGTTCATGGCTTTTGGCTTAATGTTTGCGTGCCTCGGGTCGGAGTACTTGCGTACTTGATTACGATTGGGATGCATCTGTACGGTCTTCCTCGTTCAATGCTCGTTTGAGTGGGCAATCCGTATTGATTGTGGCGCCGCTTCGATATTGCTGCAACAACCTTCGCGATTCTTCGGCCAACATTCGTCGGACTTCGCGTCTTCGCCCCTTCACCCGAGCAATTTTCATGTGGTCATAAGCAGTTGTTTGATGACGCATCCAGGCAATCACGGCAGACTCGGCTCGGCGTTCGATCGGGATTCGTTGGGTTCGTGCAACCGTTCCACTACCGACCGGAGTGGCATGAGTTGTTACGGCGCTGGCCAATTCTTCGGCCAAACCAAGATGCTTGGAATCAAAGCGAAGAAATTTGAGTACCGCGCCATGAAAGTCTTCGACGTACTGCGTTTGCTTTTTCTCTCGTCGTTTTGCTGCGGACTTTTGGCGTTTTGCGTAGGACTCTGTCGATCGCTCGGCGGTTAATTCGGCTCGAATCGTTTCAATACTTGTTGCCGAAGCCCAAACGCCCCGGGAATAAGTTCGTCGTCCTTTCTTCTCTTTGACGGTCCAGGTCGGCCCCGATTTTTTGACGCGCCGAGTCAAGCCTGCGTCTCCAGGCGGCAAGAGTTCCCAGTCAGCAGGCACCTTCAGCTCGACGCCCTTCGTTGTTCGTACTGTTCGTGGTTTTGGACCTGGTCCAACAATTCTTGTCTCGTTTGGCATTTTGATCGTAGATAAAGTAAAGGTAAGACTGTGCTCGATTGGCTGTGACAAACGCGTTGTTCATTTTAGCAATTCTGAGGCTCGTTCGACGTGTCGTTGCTTGGTCCTGGGGACGCTTAGCACGCAATGCCCTTAAATCAGGAACAATCCAATCCAGTCGTGTAAGGTTTGAGCAACGGGGCACCGAACTGTCCAGAACGAGTCATTCGGGCGGGACAGTTTAGATCGACATTTTGGCCCTCGGTTACCCCCTTGGCACCCATATAAACTGGGGTTTTGTGGTCAGTCGAGGTCGATTTGTCGATGTATTAACAGTCGGCACTACGAAATAACGTGTACAATTTATTGATCAATCGTAGAATGGAAGGGCTTATTCGCGGTTATGGCTCGTATCGGTTTTGAGACGTAGGCGATCCCCTCCTTTTGGTCGCCACCTAAATTGATGCTTCTGGAAATGATGCTTCTGACATAACTGCTCCCTTTTTGCTTCATAGAACGTTTAGCGTCAGTGAAAATAGTTGCATCTACTGACAACCCGCCAAAGGAACTTTGATGACTGTTTCAAAATCCCGGTTTTCTAATAAACGATCGCTGTCAAATCGATCGCTTGCTTTTAAGCGTGCTGTTGCCATGCGAGTCCCGAGGCGAGGTTTGACGTTGGTAGAAATCATGATTGCGTTGACGATGACATTGATCGTCTTGGGCGCAATGATGTCGGCGTTTCGGTATGCAAGCGAAAAAATGCAGTTGGGCCGTGGTGTGATGGAGATGTCCAACCGGCTTCGTTCAGTCGAAGAGGTGTTGCGAAACGATCTCGCGAATTTGACCCTTGAGCCAAGGCCTTACACCGAGGCGGC
>CAYSQZ010000047.1:5279-26881 GCA_964433035.1 uncultured Pirellulaceae bacterium
TGCGAAACGATCTCGCGAATTTGACCCTTGAGCCAAGGCCTTACACCGAGGCGGCGGCGCCTAATGGTTTTTTGGAAATCATTGAAGGGAGTAATAACGACGCTTCGATAACCACGGTCGTTGGTAATTCGGCGAGTTACCTGGGCGACTATGATGATACGATCGGAATGACTGTTCGTAGTGCTGATGGTCGCAGGTTTCGCGGGGTGGTTAACGGAGTCGTATTAGAATCAACGATTGCCGAAGTCTGGTACTTCGCAACATTAAATGATCTTGAAACTGACTCCATCGCGTCTAGTGTCGACGGTACTGTTGATGTCGACATCGAGGACTCGGTAAGGCTGCATCGACGTGCACTTCTGATCCGACCCGACGCAACCGCACAAATAGAGTTAGCATTGGAGTCGATAACTGGTGCCAATACAGATAACGTGTTGACTGATCTGAACGATCTCTATCAGTTTGTGCGTGAGAACGACATTTCAATTCGAGTGATCGCCGAGGTTTCAGGATCCACGACCCAGTATAGGGTTTTGCCAAATACTTTGGCGGATCTAGCGGTGCGGCAGAATCGCTTTGCTCACTCTATTAATACTCCCGCTGATGGAGTCGTTTTTCCCAATTTGCTCGATACAGATACGCTAAGTACGTTTTTACTCAAGGATAATGGTGAAGACATCTTGCTCTCAGACGTTGCCGGATTTGATATTCGCGTTTACTCGCCCAACGCTGAAGTCCGATATAGTGCTGCCACTGAGCTTCTTTTAGAGCCGGGCGATCCAGGGTATTTACTTGCGCCGGTTGGAACCGAAGACGGAGCCTTTGTTGATCTGGGGTACAAGAATGCACCCTTCAACGCAAATGAGAATGAGTGGTTTGCAAATCCAGCAACGGCAGGATCCCAACTTGTTACAGGAATTTATGATACTTGGTCGCCGTCGTATGAGAGCGATGGGATTGATCAGGATGGAGATGGAGTTGCCGACCAAGCTACCGATGGTCTCGATAATGGTGGAACTGAAGCACCTGACGACGATGCTGAACGTGAAACACGACCGCCCTACCCCAACCCGATTCGTGGGATTCAGATTTCGACGAGGATCATCGACAAAACCACCCAGCAGGTTCAGCAGTCTTCTGTCATTCAGAGCTACGTTCCTGAATAGCCATTGAATACCGAGCAAGCCAAGCCAGACATTCACTCGATTCGCCTGCATGGACCTTGGGATGCCAAGGTCGTGGCTGACTATGATTCACATGGCAACGTCGGACAAGAACGCCGCGTGAAGATTCCGTCTGATTGGGGCGATTGGCTTGGCGTCGATTTTTGTGGTCAGGTTGCGTATCGCCGGAGCTTCAATCGGCCAACCGGACTTGAGCCTGATCAACATGTTTGGCTGGTCGTCGAGCAAGTCGATTTTCACGGCGATGTCTTCTTAAATGACCATTCGATTGGCAGTCTTACGTGTGGCCAATCGCCTGACTCACCCTTTCGAATTGAGATTGGGAAATCTCTGGAGCTTTCCAACGTGCTTCGCATCGACATTCAAGTCGCAGCGGACTCCGATCGCGCCCACCGTGCTGGTCTGGCTGGTGGTCTGGTGGGCAGTGTGCGAATCGAAATTGAGCAATAGTGAGAACTGGTAGTTTCCAACCACCAGAGGTCCGAGCTCTTGGAGGCAGTGATTTTTTCAAGCCGTTTTGGCGCTAGCCGCGGACGCCCCGCCATTTACCTTGGTTAGGTGACAGAAACACTTGGCTGGGTTGGATTAGTCTGAAGCCGTTTACCATCGCTTTGGCAATTCGATTCATCCGGTCTTACCAGCCAATACAACAATGAACAACAAAATCGCGTGATTGTTCGATCATTGTTCGATACCTGGCGAACAATGTTGTTCTCTTTCCCGGTGGCTCAACAGGTCGAAAAACGAAACCGGATGACTTTTCGGGTCAGGCGATCTGCTCTGGTTTTAGTGGCGGTCAGGCTGGCAAGCTTAAATTCCCGCGCTGATTATTAATAAACGTAGATGCGGATCGCCTCAAAATACGAAACAGAGAATACGTAGGTCCACATCATGGCAAGGGAGAGCATGTTAAATCTGGTTCCAACGCGTTTCGAGACTCGATGTTGACGGTGCTGCTATAAAATGAATTCACAATCTACCAACCAACCGTCGAATCAAATCGGTCATATTTTTTCGACATTCTACAAATACAAACTGCTATTAATTCTTCCAATGATTCTTGGAGTGATTCTCTCGGCGGTTTATGCGATTGCGCTGCGCAAAGAAACCTGGTCGGCAAAGCAATCGCTGATCGTTCGTGATGACTTGTTGGGCCAGTCCTACAAGCCGGGCCAGTTTGATTCGCTCGATTCGATGAAGTCTGCGCAGGAAACGATCTTCGAGATCGCCAGAAAACCAAAGGTAATTCGAAACGCACTTCAGCAGCTTGGCCCACCTTCCCGTGGCCTGTTGGGACTTGGCGGGAACGGCTATCCCAGCGAAGAAATCATCGAGATGACGCAGGGCAATGTTTCGTTTAGCGCACCCAACGGAGCCGAGTTTGGAAGAACTGAAGTCATTATTCTCAACACAAAGAGCGGCTCTCGCCAACGGGCTAGAGAGTTTACCGAAATACTCGTCGGCGAAATTATCTCGACAGTCAATGAAGTTCGGCTGAAGAAATTCCAAAGTATGGAAGCTGAGATTCTCGAGACATGCAAGGTGGCCGAAGTTTCTCTGGAAAAAGCAAAACAAAAGCTCAAAAATATGGACCATAAACTCGGGCAAGACGCCGGGGCGATGGTTGCGCAGGGAGACTCTTCGTTTCGGGACGATCCATTGTCCAGAGAAATCGCGCAGCTCAATCTGGAACGACGAGCCGTTCGCTCCGAAGTCGAACAGATTCAAAGCATGCTTAAGAGCTTGAAAATTGCCAAAGCCGATCCCGAGGCAATCGTTAATATCTCAAGCGATCTAACAAGTCGGCAACCGGCCCTTGACTCGTTGAAGCAAGAAATGGTTCAGCAAAAGGGCGACTATGCGCAGCTCTCGGGGCGATACACTGATGTTCATCCTGCCGTGGTTAGCGCCAAATATGGCATTGATGTAATGCAAGGTCAGATTCGGTTGGAACTCGCTAACGCTGAAGCAGACACGATGTCGCGGTTGAGAATTGCCTCAGCCAAGCTGCAGCGTCTCGATGCTGGCATCACAAAACTTAAACAGCGTGTGACGAACCTTGGAGAGATGCGGGCCGAAAGCATTACCGTGTTTGCTGATATTAAGAAACGCACCGAAATCCTCAACAACGCGAGAACGAATTTAGCTGAGGTCCAAGGTCTCACGAATTCTACCAATACCGACCTTCTGACGACCGTAGACGAAGTCCAGGTATCTACACGGCCCGATGGACTAGGAAAAAGAGCGCTCATGTTAGCCGGCGGACTGGGTGGATTGATGTTCGGTATGGGCTTGGTGATGCTAATGGCTCCGCCGAGCCCAAATGTCACTTCGCAACCAAGTCGAAATGTCCCGGCACCTGACAACGCTTCCTCGTTTCAACGCACTGAGGAGCAGACGGTTCAGGCGTTGGACGTCGGCTTAGCCAAAGCTCAGTCTGGACTTGAAACATCTAAGAATGTGCTGCGAGACCTGATTAGGCCATCGTCCAAATCGGCAGACTCCCAGCTACCCCAGGACTCAGCCGAACTGGAGTCGCAAAAGCAAAAGAAAATAGATGAGCGCCTGAACAGCGTTAAAGCCAACAAGCCCAAGCTTAAACCTGAGTCCCCTGAATCTGAACCAAAACCGCTTATCGGCGAAGCGAGTTTCCAATCGCAGTCCCAACCGTCTGTTGGAGCAGAAACTCCGGTCGCCAAAAAAGCGGAATCGAATCCCTTCTTGAAGGACAAGCCCAAGACATCGAGCGCCAAATCCGCAATCGGTGCCACGATCTTGCCGGCGAATAAAGAGGCAACGCCCACGAGCCCCGGTCGGTCGGTTGATCCGGCAATGTTACTCAAAGCTGCTTCAGCGCAGTCGGCTTCGACGGCTCAACTTGAGGCTCCCAAGATTGAGACTTCCAAGATTGAGACTTCCAAGGTTGAGATTTCCAAGATTGAGACTCCCAAGATTGAGACTCCCAAGATTGAGATTCCAGATGTGGAACCCAAGCAGCCAGAGGGCGATTTTACCAAACTGGTAGACAAGGCATTCGAAGACGAGACCAAGTCACGAGTCGAGGCTCAAACGATCCAGTTGGATGTATTGTCTAAAGTGCTTGGCACTACAGGAGCAGCTGGCGCGGCGGGGGCTGTAGGTTTGGCCGGATTGGCAGCATCATCGTCAGCACAGCAGCAGGACACTGAGCTTTCAAACCCAACTACCACTCAGGCAGCGTCTGCCCGAACATCAGCTCCCCAGCGAGGAGCCCAGATTATGCCTCGCCCGGAGAGCGTTCGACCAGTCGAGCTGGCGAAGCAATCTGACAAGGATGCGTTCGATCGCGTTGTTCCAGAGAGTTCAAAAGAAGCGGACAGCCCTCGCGTTGAAGCGAACCTGACGGAGGATATCGCAGAGCCCAGCGAGAAGACGAAGGAACTAATTGGTCAGGGAGGCAATCCGTTTCTAAAAAATCGTTCTGGCAAGGCCGGTTCGACTTCAAGTTCTACTTCAACCCCTGCTTCTTCTACACCTCTGGAAGAGGCGACTATCGTACCAGTGCCAGATCAGATTCGAAAGCTAAGCGATTCGATCGCCAGTTTCGCCAAGCCTATCAAATCCGCTGATGATTCCCTGAAAGAGGAATTTTGATTGCCGCTTATGCCGCAATACTGCTGGCTGCGGCGATGCTACATGTTGTCCATCGCCCTGTCTCGATTTTAGTAAGCATTCTCTCTGGAGAAGACGACCGTCAATGTTCGCAGCATGATTTTCAGATCAAGCCAGATTGACCATTCGCGAATGTACTGATGGTCGAATTTGACCCGGTTTTCCATCTTGTCGAGCGTTTCAGTTTCACCACGACATCCGTTAACCTGAGCCAACCCTGTGATTCCGGGTTTGACTTTGTGACGCAGCATATAGCCTTCGATCTGTCCGCGGTAAAACTCATTGTGAGCGTTAGCGTGCGGACGCGGACCCACCAGTGACATACGCCCGGTGAGTACGTTGAAGATCTGTGGCAGCTCGTCCAACGATGATTTTCGCAAAAATCCACCAATCAGAGTAAGCCGCGAGTCGTTCTTGGTGGCTTGTTTGACTTCGGCTCCATTTTCCTGAACCGTCATGGAGCGAAACTTCCAAACGAAGATCTCTTTGCCGTCGAGTCCGTAACGCTTTTGGCAGAATAAGGCAGGACCTTTGGATGTCAATTTGACCGCTAACGCGATCACGGCCATTGGAATTGAGAGTGCAACCAGAGCTGCGGATGCCAGAACAACATCGACGCATCGCTTCAAAGCGCCATCGACGCCATAAAATGGATTTTCAAATACGCTGACCACAGGCAGACCCTGGATGTCCGTCCAACGCGAGTTAAGCAGTTGGAATACGAACAGGTCGGGAACGATGTAAACCGAAGCGGTCGTGTCTGCCAATTCCTGGATCACTCCGCGAATTCGCTTTTCAGCTCGCATTGGCAAGACGATGAACACGACTTGAACAATGCCTTTTTGGGCGTCTTCAATAACTGACGAGATCTTTCCCAGATTGGTCGACATATCATCTGGTAATTCGGTGATTCGATTACCTGGGCGATCCTCGTAAAATCCGGTGAACTTTAAACCAAGATCTGGAGCTGAGTTGATATTGCGAACCAGATGAACGCCAAGATCGTTGATACCGATGACGGCAAAATTTCGTGTGTTGATGCCTTTATCCTGCGTCCACCGACAGTAGGCGCGGTACAGCAGTCGAAACGCGAGCGAGAAGGTCGAAGTCAGTCCGAACCAAATAATTAGGCAGTTACTCGTTAGCTCGGTTGAGTACAAACTGAAGTAGCCCAATCCGCACAGGCACCCAAACGTCATCACCCACGCGATCATGGTACAAGTCGCTTCGCGAGCAAACTTGATTCCGCGCCAGTTTCTGAATACACCAACCACCTCAGCCCATAAGTGGAACACGCCGATCGCAACCAAACTAATCACGATCGTTGATTTACTGTTCACTTCCGGGAGCCAGGTGATCAATGTTGCCAAGCCAAGCACGATTGCAATTGCATCGATGATTTTCATCAGCAATCGAGGAACTTGTTCCGCTTGTCGAATTTGTTTTTTGGGGTTGTTGTCGAGCATCGTCAGTAGTCGTTTGAGAGGATTTTTGGAACATAATTAGTTCGCGAGTCTCGAACTCTACGTTACAGTTAATGCATTGATGTTGCTCAGAGCTTGGAAATTATCTGAAAATGTTGAAGGCCGGTTGTCCGGTTTAGCGCGAAGATTCCTGATCCAAGGACCATGACCAAGCGGATTGGCGCGGAAATGTCAGGAAGTCGCTTTTGTGGTGGGAGCCCGTCCCATTGTTGAAGTCGCGTTCTGCAACGTCGCCATTGGCTCCGACCGAGGCTGACATTTTCAAACGCTGGCGTTTTCCATGGCGTCTGCCCGCTGGAAGATGACGTGGAGAGCGCAAATGGTAACCCGACGCGTAAGCGAGGGCGGATTCAGTTGCCGCTTCTCCCTCGCTCACGCGTCGGGTTACCATTAGTTCGGACCACGAATGACGGGCGCGACCGCTTCTCTTTGGCTTACCAGTTCGTTGTACCGGCTTTAGCCGGCTCGATACTGTCAAGCCGATTCTCAGCTTGAACAGCTACCCAGCGAACACATGAAGCTACCCGGTGAAACTTGAAGCTACCCGGTGAACGCTTGAATTGCGATGGAGCTGGCTTGGCCTTGCGGGGTGATGCTGGTGCTGATGAACGAGTCACCAGGAGAGCTGCCGCTTTCTCGAACTGCGGCAATGGGACAATCGTCACTCAGTGAATCGCAATTCATGATCGGAAACAGCGACTTGTTCTCGATGGCCAATAAGCTGGAAATCATCTCGATCATTCCGCTTCCACCGCCCAGATTTCCCATGTAGCTTTTGGCGGCAGTGACGGGTGTTTGCCCCATAATGTCTTTGATTGCCTCGGCTTCGTCGCGATCACACTTGGGCGAACTGAGCCCGTGAGCGTGAATGTGTCCCACTTCGGAAGGCTGGAGCCCCGATGTTTCGAGAGCGCTTTTCAAGACGTTTGAAAAAGCGGTTTTGTAGTCCCCCACGCCTTGGCGGCTGGCGACCGAAGAAGAACCGTAGCCAACCACTTCGCCGAATATTTTCGCGCCTCGCTTTTGAGCAGCAGATAGCTCTTCCAGGATGACGACTCCCGCCCCTTCGCCCAGAACCATTCCGGATCGATCTTTGTCGAACGGGCGACAGGCTTTGGTTGGATCGCCACCGGCTGCTGTGGTGTTGCGATCGGCCAGTTGTTCCTGAAGCGCCAGGTGAACAGTTCTTAGCGGATGAATGCGAGAACCAGTCGAACCCGAGATCATGATGTCTGCCGAGCCGCGCTTAATGATTGTGGTTGCTTCTGCGACCGATAAATTGGCAGAAGCTTCACGTACGGTCAATGAATTACTGGGACCTCTAAGGTCATTGAAGATTGCCACATGACTGGCGGGCATGTTGGGAAGATACTTCAACAACCAAAGCGGTTCGACTTTGGGAATTCCGTTTTCTGCCCAGTTCTCAAAATTGAATTTGCCTGACTCGCCCGGCGGCTCGATGCAGTTTTGAATTCCCTCGATATAGTCCAGCGGGGACGTGATGATATAGTCACTACCAAATAGTGTCCCAAATCGTGTCGGGTCAAAGCTTCCTGGTTCCAAGCCTGCATTGACAATGGCCAATTGGGCCGCCGCAACGCCCAACTGGATCTCGCGGCACATCAGCCGAAGCGCTTTCTTGATGCTGCGTTGGAGCTTTTTTTCCAAAGGGCCAAAATTGGAAATCTCGCCAGTGAATTTAGTGCACTCGCCGCCAAAGTCAGAGGGGAAATGATCCGTTGGAATCGCAGAGAGAATTTTGACGCCGCTCTGGTCGCTGTCCAAGGCATGCCACAGATCTTCTGGGCTGTGCCCAAGCGGGCTAATCAAACCCATCCCAGTAATGACAACACGACGATCTGATGGGGACATTGAACGCAAGGAAGTGAAGGAGCGGTCGAAAAAAATGCAGTTCTTATTCTACGTCAGAGCGTAATGGAGTCGAGGCGACTTTGGCAAACGGGCTTAATTTGGCCAAGGTAGTTTGTTAGCTGCGCCCCAGTTTAGCGACGGTCTGATAACGGAGCGAGTCGGTTTTGAGCGGTCTGCGGCGGACTTCCACCGATCGCCGGTCCCGAGGCTGGTCCCCGATACTCGATAAATAGCAGTGTGTCGGCACGTTTGCTTTTTTGAAGTCTACTGGGCAAGCGTATTCCGCCTCCTGAATCGGGGGCGGGCGTGGCAACGATCCCGGCGCTAAGTAGCAACACCTGATCGCTGGCCCAGCGAAATCGCTCGTGTACCCGCCAGCTAACCAGTTGTGGGATTTGCAGATTTATCGTCTGGGAGCCAACGTTTCCGCCAGGAACATTCACTTTGACCGGGGAAAGCCGTTCAACCTGATCGCATTCGCATTTGATCACCGCTTCGATCGAGTTGCTGCCCAGACAGGAAAGCGAGCTGATCGAAAGCTGATATCCCTCGTCCACGCTGCTCAACTGAGGTTGATAGTTTGGGACCTGGTTGGGAACCCATTTTAGGCTTCGAATAAACTGAACCGGTTTGGTTTTCCCTAACACAAACGCCTGGCCATCGTGATTGGTGAGCCGCCCGCCGGAATGTTGTTTGAAGTCTCCTCGGCGACTGAGTTGACTAAGCAAAATCGCTGCGTTTTCTTTGGAAACCACCCAAGCCTCAACGCCTGGTGATTTGACTTCGATTGGTTGAAGCATCGTGTACGACTGCGATCGCCAATTCGGATTCTCGACCGTCACCAAATTGACATCAATGTTCTGAACCTGGCCACGAGTATGGACAAACCGATCAACGATCTCCTTAACGACTCGATGAATCTCGGGAGTGTGGTAAACGTAGAGGTATTCTTTATTGGCGTGCAGGATTCCCAGTGGCTCGGCGAACCACATTTCAGTTCCGGTCTCTCTGAGAATCCACTCAGTAATGGCTTTTTGAGGATCTTGGGAGTTCGTAATTTTCGAAGTGTATGGAGAGATGTTGTACTCGCGCCAAACCTGTCCGGCTGAGTTGGGAAGCTTGTCCAGCTTTTTGGTGACACGCGTCACGCCTGGACCGATCGGGGGTCCGAATCGGCTGTCTTGTTTCGCGGTGCGGGCATTCAGCGCAGGCGCCTTTTCGGCAGCTGCGTCAGCTGGTTGATCCCCGAATCTCGGTCTGTCTTGCTCAGATAAATTTTGCGATCTCGCTGGCTCGATGCCAGTTCGATTGGGCAGCGGGTTTGGGTTGGCGGAATTGCCAGACGCGGCGGGTTTGGAAAGGTCGAAATCCTCGTTGCTCTGAGCTTCGGCGGCTTCCCGATTCATCTGACCGAATGAAGGTCGCCAAGGCGCTGGAGTGTCACGGCTTTCAACCGTAGTTTTCGATTGTCCACGGCATTCTGTATCGCCGGGAAATACGGCTAAGCCGACAACAATTGCCAGAGTGAGCGTCAACAGTTTTCTTGGGCGTTGCGTCTGCATTGCAGCCTCCGATTTGCAGCCCTCGGGCAGCGTGGAACGATTTTTAGGTCGCGGAGTATAGGAACAACGGTTGCAATGCGGCAATACGAACACCGCTAGCAAGCCCAGGACGCGGTACTGACAAAATCCCAAAGATACTTCACTAACCTTCCACTAGCCTGTTAAGTGTCGTTTTGCGGCCACAAGTTGTTTGGACTGTAATGGGGATGACAAGTTTGCTTGACGCTCGGCGGTCCGAAGGGTTTTCGTTCGACATCCGGCATCAGAGCTGATCGATTCGAACATTTTCAGTTGAACTACCAAGTTTGTTGCCGATAATCAGTGCATGAGAACTTGTTGGCTGGAGTTTGATGGCTCTGGCCAGAGCTTACCGAAAGGCGATCTGGATGGATAACGAGGGGCCGTTGACGGGAGAGCTTCCGAGACTGGAAGTCCTTGCCCCTGCTCGCTCTGCCCCGCGCGCCAAACCTTCGAAAGCTTCTAGCTCCTCTTCTCATGTTCCGGATTTGGCCAGCGGTTCAGCAATTCAATTTTCAACAGTCGAAGATTCGTCAGAGGGTTTCTGGCCTGCGTTGATGGCTTTGCCTAGTTGGCTGGTGAGTTTTATCGTCCATTTGACATTGATGGTGGTGTTGGCGACTTGCACCTTCGTGGCCCATCACGAAGGCCCGATATTTTTGGAGCTTGCTCAGACGGCTGCTGAAAATGAGCCGACGATGATGGAGGTTTTGATTGAAGATCCGGCTTTGGAAGATCCGTTTGACTCTTTGGAACCCGATGACGCTTTGTCTCTCGATGCTGAGTTGCCTCCAGTTGATCTGGAAGAGGAAGTCTTACCTGAGATTTATGAAACCGTTGATGCCTTTGACGTGTCGGGTCTTCCAGAGTTTTCTTCCCAGCCGATTGCCGGAGCCAAAGGTGATTCCGAAGATGACGGATCGAAAAAAAGTGATTCGAAAAATGGCGATGAAGGCACTGAGTTCTTTGGGGCCAAATCCTATGGCTCGGAATTTGTTTTCGTCATCGACTGCTCTGACAGCATGTCGGTGGGTTACCGCTGGGAACGAGCGGTCAATGAGTTGGTGGCAACCTTGGATCAGTTCGATTCCGAGCAGAAGTTCCTGGTCCTGTTGTACAACGATCGAAATTATATGATGTTCGGGGCGCCCGACGATCAAAAGCTGATTCCCGCGACCGATGTAAATAAGCGTCGAATCAGTAACTGGCTAGATGCTGCGAAGCCGTTTTCTGGGACACGGCCTGGCAAATCAATCCAGCTGGCCCTGAAGAAAAAGCCTGATGCGATCTACTTTCTCTCCGATGGTGAATTACGGGACGATACGATGTTTGGCCTGCGAACCTGGAATGTGGCCAGAAAGGGGCCAGATGGGATCAAACGCTTGACCCCGATTCACACGGTGCTGCTTGGTTCCAATTTCGGCCGCGAGACGATGCGAATAATAGCCGAAGAAAACAACGGAATCTTCACCCATGTCCGCTAAGCGGTCGTTCTTTGCGACCCAATGGCTCATTTGACCTCGACAAACCGTGATTTGAGCGCTGGTTTGCGGTTGTTCCGTTGACTAACAATGGGGTTGTCGTTATCCTTATCCAATCGTTTGTTCGATTTTTGACGCGATTTCTGCGCTTTGAGACACCATACTCAAAGCTGACGAGGTCGCGTTGTGGATACGCTTGATTGGCGACAGCAGGCCACGGTGATTTATTTGAACTGATGGCTTGCCGATGGCTGACGTGCTTTTGGAAAATGTGTCAAAACGATTTCCGGGCGCAGACGTTGCCGCTGTGGATCAGGTCAATCTGGAAATCGGCGATCGAGAGTTTTTTGTTCTCGTAGGGCCAAGCGGTTGTGGCAAGTCCACGACCTTGCGGTTGATTGCGGGATTGGAAAACTGCACTTCGGGTGAAGTGAAAATTGGAGGCAGCGCGATGACGCGTGTTGCTCCCAAGGACCGCAACATCGCGATGGTGTTTCAGAGCTTTGCCTTGTACCCGCAAATGTCGGTGTATGAGAATTTGAAGTTCGGTTTGAGTTTGCGAAGTGGAATTGGAATTTTTGGCGGCGGGGTAATTGCTCGTGGTTTAAGAAAGATATTTCAACCTCAGCGTGCAGCGGAGCTTGCTCAGTTGCAACAAGAGATTGACATCAAGGTTCGGCAAGCGGCTTTGAGTTTGGGCATTGAAAATTTGCTCGATCGCAAGCCGCATCAATTGTCCGGCGGTGAACGTCAACGTGTCGCTTTAGGGCGTGCGATTGTACGGAATCCGGCGGCATTTTTGTTGGATGAACCGCTTTCGAACCTCGATCCCAATCTTCGGCTCCAAATGCGACGCGAGCTTAAACAGCTGCACAGTGATTTGAAGACGACGATGATTTATGTCACGCACGACCAGGTCGAAGCGATGGCGTTGGGCGATCGGATCGCCGTGATGAATGAAGGAAGGGTGTTGCAAGTTGGCACGCCGCTGGAAGTTTACCAGCAGCCTGCCAACCTGTTCGTGGCAAAATTCTTTGGCAATGTGCCAATGAATCTTTGTCGGGGAACAGTAACGCAGACAGACGAAGCCATTCGGTTTGAGCACCATTGCGATGGTGTTGAAATCCAATGGAAGGCGGGTTTGGATTGTTTTGAGTCGGTGAAAACCGACCTGAAACGAGCCGGCTTGCTCAGTGGTGCCAAGCGGAACGTCGTGTTGGGCTTTCGGGCTCAAGACGCCAAGGTGTCACCTTCGGGCGACCAGGGGATCAACGCGAGATTGATCCAGGTCGATCGGTTGGGTGAATCGGCGCTGTTGGTGGCTTCGGTCGGCAACGATGACAATTTGGAAAAAAAAGAGAACCAATCAGATTCAGAAATCTGGGTTCGACACGATGCTCGGACGAATCTCCAGGTTGGAGATGAGATCACGCTCAACGTCGATCCCAGACGAGTCGTTTGGTTCGACCCGGACACGGGTGAAAATTTGGTGAAAGATATTTAACTATGAATGCCAGCGAAGTATTGCGAATTGTTGATTCCCTTCATCGCGAGAAAAACATTCCTAAAGAGATTGTTTTTGTCGCGATCGAGTCGGCGTTGGTATCCGCTGCGCGCAAACATTTTGGCGAAGAAGCCGACATAGAATTCATCATCGAACGGGACTCAGGTCAGATTGCCGGTCGCTGTGGTCAGGAAGAACTGGACTACGAAGAAGTGATCGGTCGCATCGGAGCCCAGACGGCCAAGCAGGTGATCATTCAGAAGGTTCGCGAAGCCGAGCGTGATTCGCAAATCGATGAGTTCAGTGAGATTATCAACGACATCGTCACTGGAACCGTTCACCGAAACGAAGGTCGAGTGATAACCGTTACGTTGGGAAGTGTCGAAGCGATCCTGCCTCGCAGTGAACAGATTCCCGGCGAGTCCCATCAGGCCAACGAGAGGATTCGCGCGCTGGTGACGGAGGTCAAAGCCCAGGGTAGTCGCGTCAAGGTCGTCCTGAGCCGAACACGGCCGGTCTTTGTGCAACGACTTTTTGAGAGTGAGATTCCCGAAATTTCCGATGGCGTCATTTCAATCAATGCAATCTCCCGCGAGCCTGGCTACCGATCCAAAGTTGCTGTCAGCAGCATCGACTCAAAAGTCGACTGTGTTGGAGCCTGCGTGGGTGTTCGTGGAAATCGGATCAAAATGGTCATCGACGAACTCGCTGGGGAGCGGATCGACATCGTTCGATTTGATGAAGATCCGATTAACATGATCCCTAACGCGTTGCAGCCAGCTGAGGTGGAGGAGGTCATTCTCTGTAACATGCTGGGGCGAGCAATTGTGTTGGTGCGAGAGGACCAGCTTTCGTTGGCGATCGGAAAACGTGGCCAAAACGTACGTTTAGCCAGTAAATTATGCTCCTGGGACATTGAAATCATGACCCAGGCGGAGCTTGAGCAGCAAATTGCCAATGCGGTTCAGGGCTATGTGCAGCTCGAGGGAGTTGACGAAGAACTGGCAAATCGTCTGGTGGGCGAAGGCTATTTATCTTACGATGATTTGTCTGTTATCGAGCCTCCAGATCTAATGGAGATGGGCGGCCTGACTGAAGCGCAGGTCGACGCCATCGTCGAGCAAGCCGACGTGCTGGCTCAAGAGGCCGAGATTCGTGAGGCGGAAGCCAAACGGGCCAAAAAGGCTGCGATGGCACTTGCTGCCACCGAAGCTGCCAAGGAAGAGGCGGCCAAAAAAGCGGCGGCGGCTCAAGCTGCGGCTGCTGCCGAAGCGGCTAAGTCAGCTGAAGCAGAAGCGTCGGCTGAAACAGAAGCTAAGCCAGCTGAATCCGAATCGGCAGCCTCAGAGCCTGTCGCCGAGACAGATTCCGAGGCAAGTCTGACCGAAGCGGGGCCCGATGAGGGTTCTGAGTCGGCAAAGGGGTAAAGGAAATAAACGGACCTTCGGGTTCGAAGTAATATATCGAGTACAAAACCGTGTCTCTGCCGAGTGCAATCGACAATTTGAAATTTAACAGGTTGGTCGGTTAATAATCTTTTAGGCTTAAAGGACGATTTATGTAAAACAATTGTGTCAATGTGGAGCCCGGTGCTTCACCAACAAAGGAAGGCCACTTCACGTGCCCGTACGCATCTACGCGTTTGCAAAAGAACTAGGGCTTGATAACAAGCAACTGCTTGATATTTGTGAGAGAGCGAATATCAAGGGCAAGGGTTCTGCGCTAGCTAGTCTTGACGAAGATGAGATCTCTTCCATCAAAGCCTTTATGGATGGTGGCGGTGGAGTTGCCACAGAGCCGGAAGTTGAAGAGAACGCGCCAGTTCGCCCTGCTCCGTTTCGAACTGCCCCTTCGAAAAAGAAGATTGGCGAGATCGTCGCGCCTCAGGCAAAGCCAAAGGAACCCGATCCGGTCTCTGAGGACGATAGCGCCGACGGGCAAGCGATTGAAAGTCCGGTCGAAGAAGAAGCACCAGCTCCCGAGGAAAAACCCAAAAGCAAGGTTGGCGGGTTGCTGTCGCGATTGCGCGGAAAATCCAAGACCGGGCCGGCAGAAGAGCAGCCGCCCGCTCCGGCCAAGCCAACGGGACCGACCAGACGGCTCCCTGATGCCAAGCCAAAAATGCCGTTGGCCCCGACGCCGCCCCGACGAAATGTGCCTCGACAGCCGCTGCGAAATCTTGATCAACCCACTGCCAAGGGTAGTGGAAGCGGGGAGAAGAAGGACAATCGCCGCAAGGGGCAAGCCAACATCCGTGTCGCCGCGATGCCCCAGGTCAAACAACCCACGGCCGGTTCAGAAGTAACTGGCGAGAAGGTTCAAAAACCCGATATTGCGCTGCCTCAGGACGCGATCAAGAGCGTTAAAGCCGGCGATGGTATGGCACCGCTGCAACACCTGACAAAGAAAAAGGGCAAGGGCAAAGGCGACGGAACCAAAGATGACGAGGATGGCCGCAAAATGTCATCGGTTCGTCGAGCTGGATCTAGCCGAAACACCAACCAGTTGAGCTCGCGCAATCGTCCGCGAAATAACAGGAACTGGCGTCGACCTGGTACTTCACGTCGATCCGGACCCAAAACCAATACGGCCGCGCCTCGAAAAGACAGCGTTGTTCTCCAGTTACCTTGCTCGGTTCGCGAGTTCTCTGAGGCTGCGGGAGTTTCGTCGATTCAGGTCCTCTTAACGATCAAACAATTCGGTGACGAGTCCAACCGGACCATCAACTCTGATTTGCCCGATGAAATGGTTGACCTGTTGGTTGACCACTTCGATGTTCAAGTCGAAATCAGAGAGGCTCGATCGCTCGAAGACAACATGTTGGCGAATTTTGATCCTTCCAATGAAGATCCTGAATCGCTTACCCCGCGAGCTCCGATCGTTACCTTTTTGGGCCACGTCGATCACGGAAAAACGTCACTGCTGGATGCTTTGATCGGCATCGATGTGGTCTCTGGCGAGGCGGGCGGGATCACTCAGCACATTCGAGCCTATGAGATCACCAAGGGCGATCATAAAATCGCGTTTGTCGATACCCCGGGTCACGAGGCGTTTACTGAGATGCGAGCTCGTGGAGCCAATGTCACCGATATCGCGGTTCTGGTGGTCGCAGCTGACGACGGCATCATGCCGCAAACAGAAGAGGCGATCAGTCACGCCAAAGCCGCCGGGGTTCCGATCATCGTTGCCCTCAACAAAATCGATTTGCCTGGAATCACTGCTGACAAAGCGTTGCAGGATTTAGCGACCCACGAGTTGCTGCCCAGTGAATGGGGTGGTGATACCGAGGTGATCAAAACCAGTGCCATCGCCGGCACCGGGCTCGATGAACTGCTCGAGACCATTCTGGTTACCGCTGAGCTGAACGAGTACAAAGCCAATCCCAGTCGCGAAGCCTTCGGGACTTGCCTGGAGGCCGAGCATCAAGCCGACCGAGGTGTCGTTGCCAAGATGATGGTTCAAGGTGGTACGCTCAACGTCGGAGATATTGTTGTCTGCGGTGGAGCGTTTGGAAAAGTCAAGGCGATGCACGACACGCTGCATCCCAAAAAGAAAATGAAGTCAGCTGAACCATCCACGCCGGTCAATTTAACCGGTCTCGATGTTGCCCCTGGCGCCGGTGACAAATTTTATGTCGTCGACGACGTTGCTACGGCTCGTTCCATTGCCGAGACGCGTCAGCATCGTGGAAAAGTCGCACAGGTTGGTGGGCGTTCAGTTGAAACGTCGCTCGAAGATTTCATGATGATGATGGAGTCAGGCAACCTTTCCCGTAACTCGGATGATATGGTGACGCTTAACCTGATCATCCGCGCCGATGTGAAAGGTTCGATCGAAGCGATTCAAAAAGAGCTGGGCAAGATTTCACACCCTGAAGTTGAAATCAAAATCCTTCAGGCGCTTGCCGGTGGTGTGACCGTCGGTGATGTCCGTTTGGCTGATGCGTCCAAGGCCGTTATTGTCTGCTTCAATGTTGTCGCCAACGAGGATGCCCGTTCTCTGGCCGATGATCTTGGTGTTGAGATTCGGCGATATGACGTGATCTACAAGATCACCGACGATCTCAAAGCCACTCTTGAAGGACGTTTGAAGCCCGAAGAAAGCATTGTCGAAGTCGGCATGGCGATGGTTCTCAAAACCTTCAGTGTCAGCAAGACAGGTATGATCGCTGGTTGTCGCGTGATGCGTGGCTCGATTCAGCGTGAGTGCCGAATGCGAGTGATTCGTGACCAGACGGTAATCGGTGATTATCCGATCGAGTCGCTCAAGCGTGAGAAAGATGATGCCAAGGAAGTCCAGCGAGGCATGGAATGTGGTATCAAGCTCGAAAAGTTCAATGACATCAAGGAAGGTGATACGCTTGAAGCCTATAAGATCGAAGAAATTGCACGAACATTGTAATTCGATTTTTTGTTCTTCTGTTTTGTTCCTTTGTCACGAATTATTTTTAGGCTTCAAATGAGTTCCCGCAGAGTCTTGAAAGCCGCCCAGGCGATTCGCGAAGTTGTCAGCATGGCAATTATCGCCGAACTCAAGGATCCTCGGATCAGCGACGTTACCGTTACGCTGGTTGAGGTTTCGCCGGACATGCGTCTGGCCAAGGTTAATGTTTCGGTGATGGGCGACGAAACGAAACAAAAACTGTGTCTTCGCGGATTGCAAAATTCGGCCGGCTATCTCCAGCAGAAAATCGGCAAGCGAATTGATACCAAGTATACGCCGCGTATCGAGTTCGTGCTCGACGAAGGTCTCAAGCACGCTTTGTTGGTCACCAGGATTCTGGAAGAGGTCTTACCGAAAGAACGGGAGCAAGCCGAGCAGGAATCCGATACCGAGCCACAAAGCCCAGAGGCAGAGTCCGATTTAGAGGCGATTCCTGATGCGGTCCAGGAGAAGGTGTCGCCATCGGTGAGCGTCGAAGCCGATGATGCCTCCGGCGCTGAGGCGAATTGAATCGTTTCTGAAGGCTTTCAACTGTACCAATTTTTCAACAACCAGTTAACACAATACGGTCGAACGAGACCTAAACGCAATAAAGAGAATTAATGTCTGCCAAAGAACGAGCTGATCTGATCACCAAGCTGTACAAGTTTGCCAAAAAGAATTATCAGGTTGTCGATTTTCCATCCAATCGAACTGTACTTGAGCACTTGGTGTATGGCTGCTGTCTTGAGAACTCTACGTTCGAAGCTGCCGACGATGTGTTCGCTAAACTTCAGGAAAACTACTTTGACTGGAACGAGATTCGGGTCACGACGGTCAATGAGCTGGCCGAAGTCACCAAAGGGCTTGGCGATCCATCAGCATCGGCAGCGAGTGTCAAAAAGACGCTTCAAGGTGTTTTCGAGCACTACTATCAATTTGATCTGGATTTTCTGAGGAAGGAGAACCTCAGCAAGGCCGTTCTCACATTCCAGAAGTGCCGAGGTGTATCGCCATTCGTGGTTTCGCATGTTGCCCAAAACGGACTTGGCGGACATTCGATTCCACTCGACACCGCGATGATGGGTCTGTTTTATGTGCTGGGGATCGTGACTCGAGAAGAAGCCCACAAAGCCAAGGTCTCAGGTTTGGAGCGAACCATTCCCAAAGCCAAGGGCGCGGAGTTCTTTAATTTGGTTCATCAGTTGGCTGTCGAATTTGCCAGCGGCCCGTTTAAGCCAGCCGTTCGAGCAAAGATTACGAAGCTCTGCCCCGCCGCCAAAGAACGATTTCCCAAACGTGGTAAGAAGATTCTTGAGCCGATTGAGCCCAAGAAACCGGCGGAACCGCCGGCTGAAGCTGAGGCTCCAGCCAAGAAAGAGGCAGCTAAAGCCAAGCCGGCTAAAGCAACCAAGGCAACCAAGCCCGTGAAGAAAAAGGCTGCGGCCAAACCGGCTAAAAAAGCCAAGGCGGTAAAGAAGGCAACCAAAAAAGATGCAAAGAAAACTGCTAAGAAAGGCGCCAAAAAGGCGACCAAAAAAGTAACCAAAAAGAAGAAGGTGGTAAAGAAAAAGGCATCCAAGAAGAAGGTCACCAAAAAGAAATCACCAAGCAAATCGCTTAAGAAGAAAAAGCCCCGATAGGACGTAGCGCCAGTCCCTGCTGGCATCTTCTATCGCTAGATAAGAAAAGGAAATCCGATGGCAGGCCACAGCAAGTGGGCAAACATCAAGCACAAGAAGGCCGCGACTGACGCCAAGCGCAGCAAAGCTTGGAGTAAGCTTTCCAAAGCAATCATGGTAGCGGCCAAGCAAGGCGGCCCCGACCCTTCAGGAAACTCGCGACTGCGAACCGCGATCGCTGATGCCAAAGCGGTCAGTATGCCCAAGGATAATATTGAACGGGCGATCAAAAAGGGTGCTGGCGGTACCGACGGTGACAGCTACGAGGAGATCATCTACGAGGGCTATGGCCCTGCTGGCGTCGCGGTCATGTGCGATATCCTGACTGACAATCGCAACCGCACTGCCCCGGAACTGCGAAAACTGTTTGAAAAGGGTAGCGGTAAACTTGGAGCCACGGGGTGCGTTGGTTACTTGTTTGATCGCAGAGGATTGTTCGTCGTGTCAAGTGAATCGGTTGACGAAGAAAAGTTGATGGAGATCGTGCTCGAAGCCGGCGCCGAAGACATCTCCAGTTCCGATGGCAACTTCGAAGTCCTGTGCGACCCGAACGTCTACACCGATGTAGGCGATGCCCTGGACGCTGCGGGCGTTGAGTGTCTTTCCAAGCAAGTCACTCGGATCCCCCAGAACACGGTCGATCTTGAAGTCGATGATGCGAGGAAGGTGCTCAAGCTGATGGAGTCACTCGATGATCATGATGATGTTCAGGCTGTTTCGGCTAACTTCAATATCTCCCCCGAGGCTTTGGCTCAGATCGCCGCCGAAGGTTAGGCCATCAGCCTTTTTGGCTACTGAGCGCAAATGGTAACCCGACGCGTCAGCGAGGATCCCCTATTATTCCTCGCTAACGCGTCGGGTTGCCAAAAGAGTTGAATTAACTTTTTCCTAGCTTTGTTTCAGCCTTTACATTGGTGCTCAATCTATGAAAAACTCAATCTTCCTTCTTCTGGCGGGCCTGTTTTTTTTCACGTCCCCCACTTTGGCACAGAGTACAAACCATCTCTTCATACTCTCAGGTCAGTCAAACATGGCAAGGCTTGATCCCGCCATTTCGTTCACGCCGACTGTTGCAGCTGCATTTGGTGAAAAGAACATTACTGTAGTGCACGACGCGGTTGGCGGTCAGCCAATTCGCCGTTGGTACAAAGGCTGGAAATCGGCAACGGGAGAACTGCCTAAAGGCTCCCAGAGCAGTAACGGCGATCTCTACGACCGGTTGATGAAGAAGGTATCGGCTGCTTCCAAAGGAAAAGAATTCCAGACGGTGACCTTTCTCTGGATGCAAGGCGAACGGGACGCCAACCAAAAGCACGGAGAGGTTTACGCCGATAGCTTCAAAGGATTGGTAAAACAACTTGAGAATGACCTTGGTCGCGACGATGTCAATTTCGTTATTGGTCGACTAAGCGATTTTGATATGAAGAACAAGAAGTATCCGCACTGGACGATGGTTCGCGAAGTCCAGGTAAAAGTCGCTCAAGATGATCCCAAAGGTGCCTGGGTGGATACCGATGACCTCAACGACGGTCTCAATAAAAATGGCAAACAGATCAAAGATGATCTTCACTATTCGGTCGATGGCTATCGCGTGTTTGGAGAGCGACTTGCCCGGAAAAGCATCCAGCTGATCAACGGTGATTTCTTCACTCCTGAAGCAGATCGGAAAAATCTCAAGACCAAGAGTAAATATGTAGAAGGGTTGCCCAACGTACTGATTATTGGAGATTCGATTTCCGTTGGTTACTCCCAACCGTTGATTGCAGAACTTAAGGGCGTCGCCAATGTTTCGAGGATTCCGGAGAACGGTGGTGACACCGGCAGAGGTTTGGCCAAAATCGAAAAGTGGTTAGCTGAAAAAAGGTGGCCAGGTGGCAGAAAATGGGACGTGATCCATTTCAACTGGGGATTGTGGGATCTCTGTTACCGGCACCCAAAATCCAAAACTCAGGGAAAACGGGACAAGGTCAACGGAACAGTAACCCACTCGGTAGAGGAGTATTCCCGGAACCTCGAAGCGTTAGTGATCCGTTTAAAGAAAACCGATGCCAAGCTTATCTGGGCGGCCACCACCTTCGTGCCCCAGGGCGAGGCCGGAAGATTCGAAGGTGACGACCAAAAATATAATGCCGCTGCTCGCAAAGTCATGGAGAAGCACGGCATCCCGATCAACGATCTCAACACGTTTTCCCAAACGATCCAGGAAGACTTTGTTGGTCCGGGCAACGTTCATTTCACCAAGCAAGGCAGTCAGAAGCTCGGCCGAAAAGTTGCTGAGGAAATTAAAAAGGTCCTGCCAACGATCCAAGCCGTTACTCCAACGGATCAGTAAAAGTCGTTTTGCAATGACTCGCTAAAAACGCGGTTGCCGAGCTGAAGTGGATTTTCGTTCGGAGGCCGACTTTTTCTCTGATTAAGCCATTTGGTTCAGCCAAGCTTTGACCGCAACGAATTTTGAAAAAAGCAGATGCGGCGGTGTGTCAGTTTCAAGCTCTAGCCAATCGAGCATCGTGTTCTCCTCCAGTTCCAACTCAGCTTGTTGAAGTGGCCATGGCGGATGAGCGATTTCGCCGCGTAGAATTCGTCCACGACGATCCGAAACGTAAAGACAATATCTCGCGGTCAGCCAGTACTCCAGCGATCCGGGCGAGGCAAAAAATGGCTCGGAAATCGGTCGATACCTGCCAACCAAGCGGGCTGGCGGTTCGTGGCGATGGGTCCGCAGGCTTTGGTAGTGGTACC
>CAYSQZ010000048.1:0-7314 GCA_964433035.1 uncultured Pirellulaceae bacterium
TTCTAACGGATTTGAGTGATAGCACTAACCATTACAACAAAACTGAACATGGTTTGGATATTTCTCTGTTTTCAAGTCTTAACGGCTTTGCGGTCCCCAGCCCTTGAATCTTGAACCAAGAAATTTCGAGATTGGTTCTGGGATTGGATAAAACACGCCGTTTAAGGCGTTACAGTTTAACAGGCCGTTGATCTCTCTTGGGGGTCAGTCTACTGTTTAACCATGTTCAAAGGCGACCAACTACTAGAAATCATTGACGGTCGCAGAAAAGGAATGATGGCCGGATTGGTGCGATTGGGGCTCAGCTGCCTGACACCACTTTATCGAATGGCCGTAGGTTATCGAAACCGGCGATTCGATCGCGCGAGCTCCACCAATGATACCAGCGTGGTCAGAAAAGCTTCGATCCCGGTTATTTCGGTTGGAAATCTTACAACTGGCGGGACGGGAAAAACACCTTTGGTGATTTGGATCGCCCGTAAACTTCGACAGGATCAGCGACGAGTCGTTTTGATTAGCCGAGGCTATCGCACCGACGGAGACTCAAGTCAAAGAAACGATGAAGCGATCGAAATGGAGGATCGGCTTCCTGACGTTCCGCACCTGCAAGATCCGGATCGTTTTCGAATGTCCCAGATTGCTGTAGAGGAACTTGAATCTCAAATCATTGTTCTGGATGACGGGTTCCAGCATCGCCAGTTACATCGAGAGCTCGACCTTGTTCTCGTCGATGCGACCAATCCTTTTGGCTACGGCCGCTTGTTACCTAGAGGGCTGTTGCGCGAGCCAACCTCGAATCTTTCCCGAGCCGATTTTATTGTTTTGACGAGAGTCAATCTGATCGAGGTCAATCAATCGGAACTGATTTTAGATCGAATCGCCAAACTAGCGCCTGGCGTCCCGGTTGCAACGACAAAAACGACTTTCACTCAACTTCGGCAAAGCGACGGGACTCAGCTCGACCTTGATGCGATCGCTGGCGTACCAGTTTTTGTATTTTGTGGGATCGGAAATCCAGAGAATTTCTCGACTTCGCTCAACAGGATCAATCTTCAGATTTCCGGCCAAGCGTTCTTTCCGGATCATCATCAGTATTCTCGAGAAGAACTGGAGGACGTGGCCGATCAAGCCAACAAAGCCGGTGCCGCAGCACTGGTCTGCACACACAAGGACCTCGTCAAAATTGGCTCTAATCGAATTGGATCGCTTCCGATCTATGCCATTTTAATCGATGTCGAATTTGTCTCGGGCGAAGCAAGCTTCACCGAGGCAATATTGAAAGTTCATTGACCGCAGTGGATACCCAGATTGTCCGATCACGTTGGCTATCTCAATTGTGGCTTGCGAGCAGGAACTAGATTGCGAAATCGACGGAACATTGGAAGTCGTCGCTTTTCTTGGCCAGCTTGGCCCTGATTGGATTCAAACCCGTTGGCTTCAAACTCACTAGGATATATCTCTTCAATCGTCGGGCCTTCAACTGGTCTTCCTTGAGCATCGGCTTGACGAAAGTTCGCTTGAGGCGGCTCAGTTGCAATAACAGTTGGCCTAGCATCGGTTCCTGAGTCCACGTAACGATCCAAAAACTGAATCCAGTAACCCTCCAAAAGTCTGCGACAGCTATCGATCGTTTCGGGCTTGGAAAGCAACGGTCCCGTACTGGCAAGTATTTGAGTAATTGCCTTGGCATCGTTTTCGTCGAACCAGCGATCGTAGAGTTGAACGTTGTCAATCAACACCTCCCCGGGGCCCATCAAATCAAATCCAACCCTCACATCAGACAAGCCTTCAATCGGCAAGTCGTCAAAATGAACGGCAAAGCGTTTCCATTTTGAATCGATTTGATTCATATTGGGATCCGGTGAAAGCCTGCCTACCGAACCGAAACGATAATAATCAGTTCTGTTGGATCTGCCTTCGACGGCTAAACGAAGTGGCGGTTGAGAGCCGGCTTGGTTGGTTCGTAGCCAAACGGAAATTGACAGTCGTGCTGTTTTTGGTCCCGAAAATGTATTGCTTCGAATCCACACCGGAGCCTGGTCTTGATTGCTCATCAGAAGCGCACCGGCTCCAACCTGTCCCGGTGCAATCGTATCAGGCGTGGAGCTCAAGCGGATCTTCCCGGCCGCGACTTGTTGGCCGGCGTCCCATCCGCTTAGCGAAGGCTGTCCCGAAGACTCGAAATCGGGGTTCTGAAGAACATTGAGCGGAGGTGGGTTCTTGGATTTGATTAGTTTAGCCTCAAGGCCATAAACCTGTTTCTTGAGCACTTTGTCGGCTCCCTCAGGAAGCGTAAAATCAAAGTCAGCAACCGTGAAACCGGAAGTTGACGATCGACCTCCCACGAGCCCGAAAGCTGGAACTTCAAACACGATCTCGAACGGACCTTTTACCGAAGTGGTGCTGGATTGGTCGCCTAGCCTGCGGACGTTCAGTTTTGCAGTTGATAACGAATCGACTACCGGAGGCTGATTTGGAGAAACATTTTGGTCGGTCTTGACCAAGAGTTGCATTTGAATTGGCCACGGAGAAGCGTTTGCAACATAGAAGAATGCTCCAGACTGAGTGTTTAGTTGTCGAACGGCAATCGGAAGTGAATCGTCGCTTGATTGGAGCGTGGCTTGAGAATCAGGAACTGTCCCGACATTGGATTTCAAGACGGTGGCAAAGGGTTGATCTGGAAGCCGATTGAAAACGCTCATCAGATCTGAAAAAGCCGCTTCCTGACCAAACAAAATCACCGGACCACCGTCAACGAGCAACCGCGCATCTCGTTCTTTGATCGCTTCGACAAATCGACGACGGTTAAATTGGTCCGTTGGAGCCAGTGGTTGCAGTCGCATTAAGTTCGACAATTGCTCACCGAAAGGGCTTTGCTGTTGTAGTTGCGAAAAGTGAGCCCAGGCAGTTCGGTGGGTGAAAAGATCGCCTCGGTATGACGCCTTGCTAAAGAATTGCTTGGCTTGGGATGAATGTCCAATCGCGTAGTCGACTCGTTGTGATGAGAATGTTTCTTCAGGCGCCACGCGGTGTGGGTTGAGCAGGACCAGCCCATCTGCTGTCTCGAGCTGCCCATCGAGACCGTTTTGTTGTAATCGCTCCAGATCGAATCCAGTATTGAGCATCACCTGGTTGAAATCATTGGGGACATGCAGACTTGGGCTGAGGGCAGAAGCGGTTTCCTGGTTTCGATACAAATCGATTGGAGCCAAGTATAGTTTTCCGGCAGGCAAGGACGCGCGAACCGCTGAGAACATCGTCTGGTACCAAAGCGTCATTTGCTGGGCACGCCACTGGATCCACTGCTTGCGAAGCGTTGTGGTCAACATGCCCCGCACTTCATCAAGCGGGCTCTCGACAAGATCTGACTGGGACTCAATAAACTTTTTGACCGTCCGATCGTCGTAACCCCACTGACGTCCCGGCAGCAAGCTGTAAGTATCCGGACGACAGACAATCGCAACTCCATCGAACGACGAATGTTGCTTGTAACGATCGGCAATTTCTTTAACGACCTCGGTTACCGACTGCTGAACCCGATCGTCGAGCGGATTGTAAACTGGGAGCGAACCACCAATGCTACGTTTCCGAATCGATGAATTCAGGTCGACTAAGTCGAAACCGTTGGCAACCTCGTTGCCGCCAGAGTTCGATGTTCGTAGCGTTTCGATTGCAGGCAAGGGAGACGAAAGGGCCAGCGATGGAACAAGCGTCAATCCTTCACGCTTGAACATCCGAAACAGCATTTCCAAAACGTCTTTTCGAATCGGGTCTTGCCCAGAGCTGAAGAACACGCCGTTATCGTGCTTGGGGGTTGAAGCCAAATGTTGACTCGGGAAAATGGAACTGCCATCGCAAGCGACCGTGATGAACGCACCTCGGTACGAATTGGCTTTGAGGTACTCGATCAGACGTTGTGCCCCGAGGTAAAACATGCGCCAGTCGTCCAGCGGCTGAGTTAAGTCAGCGTCCATCGTTGCCAGAGCCCCAAAGTTCTCAGCGAACAAAGGTGATTCGTAGAATGCCATCAATTTGCGACTGTGGATCCCTGGAGTCTCGTGAACTTCTGGGTCATTGGGCAGCAGGTTTGCCGGGCCAGTGAAGACTCGCACTTTGCCGATCATGGCCGAGTCGCGCTCGTTACGGTTGACCACGAGCAAATATGGGGTTTTGGTGCTGGGCCAAACCGTCATCCGATGTCGCCCGATTTTCGTCGCTAGGCTTGAGGTTTTCGAGTCAGGTTTAACCAGTGAATCTGGCACAAAGAGACCCGAGTCGAAGCCGTAAAGCGGTATTTGCCCCGATCCGTCGGGCTGCAAAAGACTCAGGCCGATCGTAACTGCTTCTTTGGAAACGTACTCCAACTCGATTATGTGCGGCTCACCAACTCTACCAACGTTCAATGGAATCGCTTGCCATCCACCGGCTTGGAGTTCCAATAGCGTGTCCTGACCAACGGCAGTCGTGGTTCGATTATTGCCGAGCCAAGCGGTACCGGACCGTCCCAGTTTCGGAATTTGATTCCAAGCCGCATTGCCTGCCCTGCCCCAACCCTCGTCAAGTTCTGCGGGATCTGAGATCGAAACTTCACGCCAATGCCGTCTGTTAACGGTATCGTCTGAGTGTTGGTTCAGAACGATGAACTGAATACTTCGTTTGATGTTGTTGGACTTGGCTCCAAACGAAGCTTGATACCAAACAGGTTCCAAATCCAACTCGATATTGTAGACCTCTTCCTGTTTGGGAACAGGAATTTCCAAATTGATTGGCTGGTCCGCTGAACCGTTTGCGTCCAATGCGAACGGAATCGTTTTCGAGTAATACGCCCGAGTTCCGACTCCCGTCGAACCTGCCAATACGACTTTGACACGGCAGTTTGCTGTTCGCGTACCCAGCCCAGTAAGCAACGGCTGGATAGAAAAACGAAATAATTCTCCTGGCCTCAACACCAAGTGCGGTTTGTCAAACTTGACGCGAAGTGAATCACCGGGAGCCCGCGAAGACGAGAAACGGTTGCCCAGATTGTCCAGTTCAATGGCAGCGGACTGGCCAAGCAATTGTCCAAGCGTCGTTGTCTGTTCAAGCGAAGTCGCCGGGTTCTCGATCGAAGTCAGAGAATAGTGAACTTTTGAGTCCAACGGTGCTTTGAGTTCAACGTCGGCGCCTCCGTAGTCTGTCGGCGACCAATGATCTATTAGAATTTCTTTCCCAGACGTCTGGACCGACGCCGTTGCGTCGGTAGCAACTCCCAATGGAGCAGCGCTGAGAATCGTTCCACCCTCAAAGGAGATCTTTCCTTGCCAGGATTGTGGTGTGCCGCCACCCCAAGAGAATCTGAGTCGAGTCGAAATCGCCGCCTCAGACAGCTGGACGGGTGACTCGGGCTGAGAAAAACTAGTCTCCTGCGCATAGCACAGTCCTGACGCTGCAAACGGTGCGCGATTGGACGCTGGCGAGATTGCAATCGCTGCAATTAGCAACGCGCCAACACGGAGAACAAAATGCGGACATCCATGTCCGAACATTTACTTGCCTAGTATCGAAATTGATTGCTTGGGGAATTAGATTGCCCCTAGAAACTATGGCGAACTTTACCAATCGGTTTCTCAGCCAACCAGTCCAACAGGCGACTATAGCTCTAATGCTTGCACGAATATGCTATCGGAGATTCAAGTGACGCTTTTGTTTGGTCAACTCAGTCTGCCAGACTTCTAGATTGCACGGTGCCAGAGCGATTCTTCGAGATCCAAACAACCCTGACTGCCCAAGCCCCCGGCTTTTATGTTGTCATCAAGAATCTTTGCTAGTGCATCGACGACTTGAGGGCAACGACGGCTCACATCGTTGACCTCCCAGCGATCATCCGGTTTGGCGTAAAGCTCGAACTTATCACCATTGAGAGACTCGTGTTTGTCAGTTTTTTTGATCAGCTTCCAAACCTGCGTTTGAATCGAGGATACCGCTTGGTCTACTCCATTGGACTCGATAATGACGGCCTGATTTCTTGGTTCCGGGATGTCAAAGGCCAAGGACCTGAAACGTTCACCAACGCTGTCCTTGGCGAACCAGTCGAGCAAGCAATCACTGACTAGATCAGATTGCCTTAAGCCAAAGTTTCTGATCGATCGAAAGTCCCGTAGCTCAGGAGTATCGGGCAGTGAGATCATCAATGGAACATGAACCGCTTCATTGTAATTAGTCGGCAGTTCGTTTTCGTGGCCAAGGATCCCGTGTTCACCCAGCGAGTATCCGCGCGACGAAGTGAAACAAATCATTGCCGATCCCCAAACGGGATCAGACTCGATGAGATCCAGAAAAAGTCCAAGAAATTGGTCGAGCATCATTACCTGGGCTCCGCAGGCTTGCTGAAACGCAAGTAACTCATCTGGATCATCACGCTCGAGATCAAAAACTCCTGAAGGCGGTTGCTTGAAATCTCCAGGCAGCGGATCTCCTTCACCTGCAAGCGCAGCCCGCATTGGATGCGGAGCGTCCCAAACTCCAGTCAGCCCGCGCGAATGGATCCAGGCAAGACTACCCGGTTCCAAATCGAACAGCCAACCGGTAGCTCGAGCAACAAAATTAGCCAGTTCGGTTTCTCCGATTGAACCGACAACTTTATCTTTCTCTGCCGGCAGAATCTGAGTCACATGATCAAAAGAACTTGCGAGCTTGGATTCGCTCACCAGTATCTCGTCGGTCAGCAGGTTGGTAGAAGCTCCTGAGTTTGCGATAGTATCGATCAGGTTGGGAGAGTTTGTTTGTCTCGAGTCCAAGCTGCGATTGGGCTTCCAGAATCTTCGATAGGATTGCTCCAGATTGGTGGAGGTCGCGAATGCAAAGTCAAACAGCAGCGAACGTGCAGCAAGTCGATCTAAATTTGGCGTTTCAAACCATGTGTTCCCATACGCTCCAAGCATAGCGGCGCCTAAACCATCCACCACTAACACAACCGCATTGGCCGGACTGATGTTCTGGGTAGGTGATTGATTCATTGAGATGGCTTTTGGCGCAGAAGTTCGTCAATCGGAGTCGTTATCATTGACGAGCTCCGTGGTTAACCATCATATTGTCTGGTCGAGAATTCGATAGCTCCATTGGTCTTCCAGATGCTGCCCTTTTATGAATTGGAAATCCGAAACGTCAGGTGAGGACTATCCTCGCTCACGCTCGGGGCCGTGATTTTTTCAAAAGCTTGAAACAACAAGCGCAAATGGTAACCCGATGCGTCAGCGAGGAGCTTCGTGATCCTCATTATTCCTCGCTCACGCGTCGGGTTACCAAATAGCACGAAATCTCCTAAAACGGTTCGAG
>CAYSQZ010000048.1:7414-9224 GCA_964433035.1 uncultured Pirellulaceae bacterium
AATAGCACGAAATCTCCTAAAACGGTTCGAGCTCCTTTTCAGTTTTTTGATGAACAGAGGCTGTTCCAACTCAACCATTTTATAAAGAGACGACTTTGTACGATCAAAAACGACTGATTGAATTGGTGCACAAGAATGCGCTTAAGTTTGGGGATTTCACGTTGGCGTCCGGAAAAAAGGCTTCGTACTACCTCGATTGTCGCAAGCTGACGCTCGACAGTGAAGCGGCCAATGTGATCGCCCAAGGCATTCTGGAAACGTTGGCTGACGATCTGCCCGATTGCGTCGGTGGGATGGCAATTGGAGCCGATCCGATTACTGCGGCGGTCATCACCTGTGCTTGGCAGCAGAAAAATCCGCTTAAAGGTTTCATCGTTCGCAAAGAAGCCAAGCAGCACGGAACGGGGCAACAAGTCGAAGGGCCGGTCGAACCAGGCCAACGCGCCGTCATGGTCGAGGATGTCATCACAACCGGAGGAAGCTCCTTGCGCGCAATTGAACACGCTAGAGATTTTGGCTTGGTTGTAGATCGAATTGTTGCAATCGTGGATCGGGGTGATGAATCTGCGGCCATCTTTGAAAAGGTGGGCGTGAAGTTCCAATCATTGCTGCATGTCTCGGACTTGGGTGTTTAAGCTCCCAATTCCCAAAGCGAATTTCAGCCGACGGCGGCACGTCGTAGATTGATGTAATCCCCGTCATCGTCAGGACCACGATGCAGCCGTAATATGCCAAACCGTGGTGGTGTTGACCCGACACGGCTCGAAGTCCAGCTTCACCAGCCCAGAAGCAGCACAAACGATGCTGTCTGCTAAGAACTGGCTTTCGAAAAGACGGCGCAGCTGATAGCAACACTGTACTAGCACGCAGGTTCGACTGGGTCTATCCAAACTCAAACGGGGTTTGATCACAACATCGAGGGAACTGATCCAATCCCGTTGGGATTGCGTGCGTTACATGTCTATTGTCCCAAGGTTCAAGAACCTTGGGCTGATTGATCTAACGCTGTTGGCGTAATCTATGTCGGTTTCGGATTGCTGGGCAATCTCTAGGGCCTGTGTAGGGTTTTCGGGTTTTTTCGCTTGCGGCAAAGCTGATACCCAAAATTCCGTCGTTGTGACCGATTTGGAGTTGGATTGTAACGGTTTTGAGGACGATGACAGTGACATGCGTTGCAACGAATTGACTTGTTGTGACGCTTGTAACGAAATTTCGTAGGGCTTCCAACGACGGTCGGTCCAAATTTCGTCGCAGCCAAGAAGGGCATGTCGGTGCAAAAGGGAGTTTTTGATGAAACGATTTTGGTACACAATTTTGGCAATAGTCGCAGCTGGGACCATCGCTAACACTGCCAATGCTCAATCTGGATCGACGGGCGAAATCGGCTCTTACCAATCAATTCTTTCACGAGCTGGTTACGGTAACACACCATCAGCTACCGTGACTCCGACGGTTACTTCTAGCCCTGCGGCGCCCCACATTGCTCCGGGCGCTTCCTCGGGCGGGGGTTGTGTCGGTCCTAACTGCCCGTACCCAAATGGAGCAGGCGTCTCCAACGGAAGTTATGGTTATTCAGCATCACCGCAAGCAGCGCCGATTCAATCTGTCCTACCCCACGTCCCAAGCGTTCCAAGTTTCGTCACTGGCACTCCCTCTCAAAGTGCTGGCAGCTACGCTGGAAGTGTTGAAGGAGGGGCGGTTATCGATCAAGGTTATGTCGGCAATAACCTCGGAAGCGGAACCACTTCGCCAATCATCAACTACACCGAAGGAACTCCGACTTACAGCCAACCGGTAATTAGCCAGCCAG
>CAYSQZ010000048.1:9324-21518 GCA_964433035.1 uncultured Pirellulaceae bacterium
GCCAGCCAGTGATTAGCCAGCCAGTGATCAGCCAACCGGTGATTAGCCAACCGGTGATTAGCCAACCGGTCTATTCAGCTCCCGTCTATACCCAACCGACCTACCAGACGGTTCCAGTTTATGTCGCTGGTGAGTCCTTTGCTCCCAGCCGGCCTAGCTCAAACAAAGTGTTCAGTTTGTTTGGAGTCAGTCTACGTCGAGACTACGAAGATGGAGTCAGGTTTGCCTATAACAACGACCGCAATATCTTTAGTGACGATGTCCAAAACGGCAACTTGACCGGCATTGGCGCGGCACTGACCAGTCGCAACGCCAAGGGTACTGGTTGGGAAGTTCGTTACTGGGGGCTGGACGAAACAACCAGAGAAGATTTCGGTCCGGCACGGACTCACCTCCGAGGATTGGATGATGTATTCCATTCTCCTGCGAGTTACAGTGCCGCATTTCTTTTCGACAATGCTGATAACTTGACGCTCTCTCGCACCACTCGCATCAACAGCCTGGCTTTCAACCTGCTTAGAAATGGCGGAAAGTACAAATCCCGTCTGGGTTGGGGCAACTACGAGTTACTGGGTGGATTTCGAATCTTCCAGTTTGACGAAGATCTGCAATTTATTGCCAGCTCGTCGCGCGTTCCGACGCGGTTTGAGTACGCTCTTGAAACGGAGAACCTGTTAACTGGTTTTCAGGTCGGATGCCGAAATGAGCTATGCATTGGCAAACGTTTAAGGTTGGCCAGCGGTTTAAATGTTGGTTTGTTTAACAACCGTATTAACACCCGCCAGCGAATTTTTGACGATGCCGGAGTCAATTCAAGGATTGCTGCTTCGGGCCGGGAGTTTAACTTCGAGGACGAGAAAGATGATGTCGCCTTTCTTGGTGAATTCAACACCGGTTTGATCGTTCCTATTTCCTCGAAATTCCGTTTAAATGTGGGCTACAAAATCGTTGGCGTCGCAGGTGTTGCGTTGGCTGCCGACCAGATCCCCAGAAACTTTCAGGATGAGCGAGCCTTGCAAACAGCAAACTCCAACGGCAGTTTGTTGCTTCACGGAGTTTACTTCGGAGGCGAAGCCAGCTTTTAGTCAGCCTCGGGTCGACCTGACTAAAACGATGCGGCTGGAGAACCAGCCATCGAATCCAGAAGCTTTAGAATTACGAAACGCCGTACCAATTGGTGCGGCGTTTTTGTTTTCTTGTTTTTTAACTAGCGCTTTGAAGAAGCTAAATTGCAAAGTGACTGACTACTTGGCCTTGGCCGGAGCAATCGTGCAGACCATGCGTCGCGGTTGCTGCGATGGAGACATCTCCAGCTTTCCATGCTCAGCGAGTCGTTCGATGATCGACTCCATCACCTTGCGCCCTTCATCGATGTGAGCATTCTCGCGACCACGAAACAGCACCGTTACTTGAACTTTATCGTTGTGCTGTAAAAAACCAATTGCCTTTTTGACTTTGAAGTCAATATCATGCTCGCCCGTCTTGGGGCGGACACGAATTTCTTTTAGCTTGGTTTGATGGGACTTGTTTTTAGTTTGACGCTTTTTCTTTTCGTAGTTGAACTTTCCAAAGTCCATAATTCTACAGACTGGAGGTTTCGCGTCGCCGGCTACTTCAACCAAATCCAAGCCTGCTTCACGAGCCTTTTCCAAAGCATCGGCAGTGGGGATTACGCCTAACTGATTGCCTTCCTGATCGATCACACGAACTGGAGTGACTCGAATTGATTCATTGATCCGATTCGCTGATTTTTTGTCGCTTGGTGGAATTTTTTTTACCTCTGAAAATTGAACTTAAATATTGCGGACGCTGCTTCGACACTGTTCACAAAACTCAATTCATGAATTGCGTTGCCGGGGAGTAACCCGTTGCAATCGCAGGTCGTTAACGTCCGTCGAATTTACAGTAAATTGTAGCGGTCGTTTAGTTTAATGCCAAATCTTAAAGACTGACATCGCAAAATGCCGGTTCAGAGAGATTGCCTTGGGGTTAAGCCTTGTCCTGGATCTCTTTTTGGAACTTGGCGATGGCTTCTTCCACCGACATTGCTCCCAAATCGCCTTCGGCTCGATCTCTAAGGGAAACGGTTCCATTCTCGGCGTCACGGGGACCAACAATCATCATGTATGGAATCATGTCGAGCTGCCCATCTCTAATTTTGGCCCCTAATTTCTCGCTCCGATAGTCTGCTTTGACCCTCAGCCCGGCCGCCAGCATTTGTTTTTCGACACTTCGTCCGTATTCCTCGGATTTGTCGCTGACGGTCAAAATTCTAGCCTGCTCAGGATTAAGCCACAGCGGGAAACAGCCCCCAAAGTGCTCGATCAACAAACCAACGAATCGCTCCATGCTGCCAAATGGCGCTCGGTGAATCATGATTGGCCGGTGGGTGGCGTTGTCGGCCCCGACATACTCGAGCCCAAATCGAATCGGCAGGTTGTAATCGACCTGAACGGTCCCCAGTTGCCATTTACGGCCAAGGCAATCTTTGGCAACGAAGTCGATCTTGGGTCCATAAAAAGCCGCTTCCCCCGGGTCTTCGTCAAATTTTTTCCCCAGTGTTTGAGCCGCTTCACGGCACGCTTGTTCGGCAAGATCCCAGTTTTTAGGATCGCCCACATATTTTGAACTGTCTGGATCTCGCAAGCCAACTCGAACCGAGTAGTCTTCCATACCCATCGCAGCGAATACGACTTTGACCAGTTCAATGCACCCGATCAATTCATCAGCCAGCTGCTCCTGAGTAACAAACAGATGAGCATCGTCTTGTGTGAAACCTCGTACACGTGTCAGTCCGCCAATTTCGCCCGATTGTTCCCAGCGGTAAACCGTTCCAAACTCAGATAGTCGGATTGGCAGGTCGCGGTAGCTTCGCTGCTCTGAATCGAAGATCTTGATGTGATGCGGGCAGTTCATCGGCTTGAGCAGATAGCCCTCGATCTCGCCTTCCTGCATTTTGTTAGCCAACTGGCTACAACTGCATCCCTCGTCAGCCAGGTTGCTCAGATAATCCCGATCCACCAGCGCCGGATATTGGCTTTCCTGATAATAGGGAAAGTGGCCACTGGTTTTATAGAGGTCCAGTTTTCCGATATGTGGAGTGAATACTTGATCGTACCCTTGGCGGACCAGGTGTTCAGAAATGAAGTCCTGTAGTTTCTGGCGGATGAACGAGCCTTTGGGAGTCCAGAGAATTAAGCCCTGTCCAACCATCTCGTCGATGTGAAACAGCCCCAGTCGTTTTCCAAGCACGCGATGGTCGCGCTTCTTGGATTCTTCCAGCATTTCCAAATGCTCGTCGAGATCTTTCTGTGTAAAGAACGCGGTCGCATAAAGCCGTTGCAACTGCTGTCGCGATTGGTCGCCTTTCCAGTAAGCACCAGCGATCGAAAGCAGTTTGAACGCACCGATTCGTTTGGGTGAAGGAATGTGTGGACCACGGCAGAGGTCGACAAATTCCCCCTGCTGATAAAAAGAAAGCGATTCATCATCGGCGAGCCCGGTTTCGATGTGTTCGACTTTGAACTCTTGTTTTAAATCCTGGCAAACCTTGATCGCTTCGCCGCGCGGGCGTTCGATGCGCTCAAACGGCTCGTCGAGCGCAATGAGCTTTGCCATCTCTTTTTCGATCGCCGGGAAATCGTCTTCGGTTAATGGCTCGGGAGACTCGATGTCGTAGTAAAAACCACCATCAGTTGAAGGACCAAACGCCAACTGGACTCCCTTTTTAATTCGCATCACTGCGCGGGCCATGATGTGGGCGCAACTATGTCGCAGGGTCTCTAATGCATCGTCGCTTTTTTTGGTGACGATCTTTAAGTTGACCGTTTCATCAGTGGGGATTTCAAAGTCAAGCTCGACAGGTTGCATGTCGATCTCGCCCCAGAGGGCATCCTTGGCCAATCGGGATCCGATGCTTTTGGCAACGTCCCTTACTGTGACAACTTTATCAAATTCTTTGAAGCTTCCATCGGGGAGTCTAACGCTTGTCATTGGGTTTTAATTCGCTTGGTATAAATGATGATGCCACCCGCGTTCACAAATCGCGATTCCGGCTACAACACATCGGCGGAACGCTAAATTGCAAAGCGTCCCAGGTACTGTTTGACAATTTTATATTGGACTGAGCGCCTTGCCGCTCACATTTAAACAAACAGTGCCTAGTGGTCTGTCAGATCTGAATTGACGGGTGCCATGTTTACGCTTGCGTAAGCATGCTCACGCAAGCGTGAAGCATGGCACCCGTTTTGCTATTCATTTCAGGATTGAAGGACCACTAGTTTCGATGTGTTGTCTGACGAGGCAGTATACGTAGTTTGACAAATTGCCGAAACGTTGGTTCACCGCTTAAAATGGAAGCCCAAGCGAGTACGGTGAGCCAAATCCTGATTTTTTGGCGTCTCGGTGAGTCAGAGCGTTCAAGAGGCAGCAAAATATTCCGCAGGGACGCGAAGATGCCGGAGAAGTCAATCAAGTCGATGCGGTTCTGCACGACATTGATTCACACCAGAATGTGGCGAAGTTTGGCTGAAAGAAATCATTCTGGTTGAGAATGAGACTCGGTATATATAACAGACGCTAGGATGGCTCGAACGATCGGCTATCCCAGACGCTTTTTGATTTCTTCTTTAACGGCCGCAGTTGTAGCTGGCAAATAAGCCGGCGGGTTGGCGTGCTTACTCTCAATGCCTTCGAGTTTCGATTCGTGATAGCCGACTTTGAAATCGGTAAACTTTAGTCCGTGGGCGGTACTGATGACGACCGTACGATCTGACTTTTTGATCTGTCCACTGGCAACTAGCTTCTCCAGAACGGCAAGTGCGACTCCGGTGTGCGGGCAAGCAAACATGCCGGTCAGATCGGCTTTTGCACAAGCCGACGCCAGCTCCTGCTCAGTCGCCTGCTCTACGATCCCGTTGGTTTCTTCGACTGCCGCGACGGCTTTGTTGTAGCTGACCGGATCGCCAATTCGAATTGCGTTGGCCAGAGTCTCACCAGCGGTCACCGATACTTTTTCCTTAAACCCGTCTTTGAAGGCTTTGTAAAAAGGATCGGCTTTGGCGGCTTGAGCGGCCACCAATCGCGGCATTTTATCGATCAAGCCCAGATCCATCATCAACTTGAAGCCTTTGTGCAACGCGCTGATGTTCCCAAGATTTCCTACCGGGATAATGATCCAGTCGGGTATCTCCCAATCGAATTGCCGACAGATTTCAATCCCGACCGTCTTTTGCCCTTCGATGCGCAAACTGTTCATCGAGTTAGCCAAATAGATTGATTGATCCTCAGTGACTTCCTGAACGATTTTCATACAGCCATCGAAGTCAGTGTCCAACGCCAGAACATGAGCTCCGTTGCTGACCGGTTGAATCAGTTGCGCGGTGCTGACTTTTCCAGCGGGTAGGAAAATGATCGCTGGGATTCCTGCATAGGCGGCGTAGGCAGCCAGCGCGGCACTGGTGTCGCCAGTGCTGGCGCAAGCGACGGCTTTGACCGGATTGTTTTCCATCTTCATCATCTGATTGACGACGCTTACCAATACCGTCATCCCAAGATCTTTGAAGCTGCCGGTGTGTGAGTTGCCACAGAGCTTGATCCAGAGATCGTCCAGCCCCAGTTGTTTACCCAGCCGGCTGGCCCAGAAGAGGTTGGTGTTGCCTTCGCACATGCTGACGACATTTTCGTCTTCCAGAGAAGGAACAACCCATTCCTTCATTGCCCAGACCCCACTGCCGTAAGGCCACTTCGTTGTGCTGGCCCGCGAATCAAAAAGCTGTTGCCACTTGTACGCGTTACGAGTCCGCAATGGCTCGCGCTCATGATAAACTTCGAGAAGCGAATCACATTTCGGACAGCGATAGATCACATCGTAAATCGAGTGCTTGCCTTCACAGCCAGCGAAACAACGAAAGTAGACATTGCCGGTAGAGGTTTCGGGCAAGGTTTCGATTGACATCAGAGGGTCCTTGGAATTGCTTGGCATCCGAACTTAGATCCGGATCGTCTCAGAATTTGAACCTACGATCATAAATCAAATCCTCGCTTTTTGTCAGGTTAACTTAGGGCAAATTGCGAGTCAGGTTCAGAGGCCGTCCCAAAATACCGTGTCCCGTGGCGTCATGGGAAATTTCATACTATTTGGTAACCCGAAGAGGTTGTGATTTATTTTATTGGTAACCCGAAACGTGAGTTTTGAAGCTGCACTAAAAGAAAGTTACCCTCCCTCCGGGAGGGTCGAGCCGAAGGCTCGGGGAGGGTTGCGCTCCGGCGAACATCAGTTTTTCTTCAATAGCCCTCCCCGGGCTGCGCCCGACCCTCCCAGAGGGAGGGTGACATTCTATTTTGGGGCTTACGCCCGCAACTTCATGCTGCCACGGCTTCGCCGCTGAAACACTGCTCACTAACGTTTCGGGTTACCATAAGCACAGTATCAACTTACCGCGAGCCACGAAATTTCCTGGTCAACCGGGAGACTCCTCCACAAATTCGCCTCGCTAACTCGTTGGGATGAGATTGATTGGCTCAGAGAATCGTGGTCACTAACCAAAACGATTCGGCATTGAGTCGTCTTCTCGATTCGCCTCCTCAAGACGATTCTTAAAATTCGGGTGAACCAAAAACGACATTGAGTCACCCTGAGTCTCAATCACCTCCGGGGCTTGGACACCTTTACACATCATGCATTGGGAGATTTTGATTTTTGATTTTTTCTTGACGGTGTGCGGCCCTTCACTGTTTTCTGAGCCCGAGATCAAAATCGAGAATAGCCAGCCAAGCGGGCCCAGCAAATGCAGAACCAATGTAAACACGATCATCAGGCAGCCGGCCTCCGGTTTGCCTTGCTGAGTCACCAGTTCAACGTGTTTCACCTTTACCCGTTCGACAGTAAACATGCCGCAGGTGCAACAGGTGTCGGGCAATTTGTCGCCCTTGCGCAACCAAATGACTTCTGATCGTGAATCGTATTGGTTTCCCATCGAGTAAAAATTCTCTTCAGGTCAAAAACAAACTTGATATACAAGAATTGTCAGGACAAGCAAAAAAAGCAAGTTGCGATCCTGCCGAATCCAACTTTGCCCGGTTGGCGACTACGAGTTCCAGCAAATTCTACTAGAATCAGAACGGCTGTGCCCTGAAACTCAACCTTGGCTGCAACCTTCTCGCCAGTCGGCAGGATTCTCCGCTTCGGGGCTTGTTTAAGGACAGTGCCGATGCGAGTTCTCTTGAACAAGATCAGTTGAGCAAAACGTTGGGAACATAAATTTGAGTTGGGCCACGGATATCATTCTCGCAAACGGATTTCTACCAACACGCGCTTCGTGGATGCTGGACTTTATCGCACTGGCTATGTTGGCTGTCGTAGTTGTGCTGGGGCTGAGCATCTACCTGGTTCGTTATCAGAAAAACAAGTGCCTCCACCGAACTATTCAGATTGCCACTGCAGTTACACTGACCCTCGCGCTGATTGCGTTCGAGATCGACGTTCGGTTCGTTACCAAGTGGCGCGAACTGGCTCAAGCCTCACCGTTCTACCAATCGGGTTGGGTCGATCGCTGTTTGGCGATTCACTTGTTGTTTGCGATACCGACTCCGCTAGTCTGGGGCGTCGTGATCTACATGGCGTTACGGAGATTTAAGTCTGACTTTTCCTCAGAAATGTCGGCAAATGATTTTAATAAGTTCCATCGTATTAGCGGCAGGATCGCCGCTGTGCTGATGTTCCTGACCGCGATTACCGGTTGGATCTTTTACTATGTTGCATTTGTCGCATGAATCGATCAGACCAAAATCGGAAACCTTCGCTTTCGACGCCGCAGCAGATTTTAGGTTTGTTACTTTGGGTCGTTGTTTGCTTTGCCTGTGCGGGTATTGGAAGCGCCGCCACGGTTTCTCAACTGGACGGTTGGTATGCAAGTCTCAGCAAGCCAAGTTGGAATCCACCCAACTGGATATTTGGCCCCGTTTGGACGACACTATTCGCGATGATGGCAATCGCGGCGTGGCTTGTTTGGCGAAGCGCAGGTTTTAGCCGCGGACGTCTCTCGCTATCCTGGTTTGGTATTCAGCTGATGCTCAACGTCGGTTGGTCAGTTCTGTTTTTTGGGCTGCAGCGACCAGGGTTCGCGGTCATTGAAATCGTCTTGCTCTGGCTTGCCATCGCGATCACGATCAGCCTCTTCCGTCGTCACTCCAAGCTTGCCGCGGCTTTGATGGTACCGTATCTGGGTTGGGTGAGCTTTGCGTCAGTATTGAATTTGGTGATCTGGTGGCTCAATCGCTGATGGTTCGTCAGGCCTAAGGTGCCTGAGGCTAACATGGCCAAGCCTTCATCGCTCAACTTTTTCGAACTCAAAATCCGCTCTGCGAATCTCTTTGTAGAAAAACGAGCCGTGGGACTTGGCTTGCATGAGCCCTCGGTAAGTCTTGTTTGGAACTTTGAAATAGCGATAAGCATCACCGCTTTGGAACTCGACTTGCAACGTGCGGGTGAAATGATTGTATTGAACAGTCCTGATCGAACTGGATTCAAGTTCTATCGGTCGGTTTGACAAATAGCTCATACCAACTGCTGACAGTAACATCAAAACCAGCAACGTTTTCAGTGAAAACTGAAATGTTCTTCGCGCTGCGGTTGTTGGTTTGTCAACTGACATGTCTTAGGCTACTGAAACAAGTCTTCGAGTTGGGGCTTCCAAATTTTAACACACCTACGCACCGAGCAAGTCGACCGGTTGCGTTCTTGCTTGTCTTTGAATTCTCCCCAATCCAGCTGCGTAAAAAATCTGTCAAATGCTTCTTAAAGCTCTGGAGACGGTTTTCCATCTAATCGTTTGCTTTCATAACGGTTTGGGTAAATCCGTTTGTAAATCAAGAAAATTCCAAACCCGATCACTGCCCCAACTAAATCTAACAGCAAATCAGAAACATTGGTTGTTCTTCCATCTATAAATAGTTGAAAACCTTCGGTAGCGACTGCCAGCAGAAAAATGAACAGCACCAACTCGCGGGGGGTGACCGTTAATTTTCGGCGAATTGCCAACGCAAACAACGTCAGCATCGCAAAACAAAAAACGTGTCCGTACTTCCCGGCTGACATTGGCAGATTCCAGCGAATGATAAGTTTGTTGGCAGGTAGCAACAGGCCCTCGAGTACTTTATACGGAAGCGAAATTCCGATACCGATCGCCAATACAAAAAACACTGGCAGCGCGGCGATCCAAATCTGACCATTGCGAATCAAGCGGTAGAGCACATACAAGCCAAAGGCGATCCACAAAAACCCAACGCTGGCTGCCGACCATGAGTCGGGAGCCATCAGTCCAACAATCCAAGTCGCGGCAGTTGAGAGGGCAAGAATTAGCAGTGAGGGTCGTTTAAAAGTTTCAAGCATTCGAATTCAATACGGATCTCGGGTCCTGTGAAGCTGGAGAATTTAGCACGGTCCAACGGTTTACGTTACTCCAAAAGTAGCTGCGGTTACCAATGACTACAAATTCGCCACTTTCTCGATGTAAGGGGGATCTGACCAAGAATCAGATGAGAAGAATTCCATCCAGTGAGACAGAGAATCCTTAATTTGGTCTTTCCAATATGAGACCGCAGAGCTCTCCCGCCAGGCAGTCGGGCTCGGCTGTCCGATCGACTTATATCCTCCCTCTCATTCTCCCCACTCCGAAAATTTTTTCAGTCCAGCGGTTTTTCGATCCAACAGCAGAACGTCATGTGCCCAAATTCGGAAAATGAATGTTTCTAAAGGAGAGGGCCACGTGCTATCGCTGGTTTGAATTAATCCCTAGACAATTCAGGTCCAATTCGACTAGTCGTTTCAAGTTGAGTTTAAGGACGTCATGTTCCAAAGAGAGCTTTGGATAAGCTCAAAAGTGCTTTCACTCTACTTAAATCAGGGTAGGTGGAATTTGAATAAGGGGTCCGACTGCGACGCTTTATTTGGAAATCCAGTTCGAACCAGTCGTAACGGTTATTCCGAGTTCCCGATTCTTTGTTTTGAGCGGGCCGGATTGTGCCGAATCCCCCAATTGTAAAGCCGCTGTTCAAAAGCGCTCCCCAGAGTACTCCCTCAACAATCTTTTCTAACTTATCCGAGAAATTAGTATGCCCCGTACAAGCTTCACTAGTCTCATTTCCAAAGTTCGATTGCCAATTTGGATCGGCACAAGCACGTTGGCGATGAGCCTGTTAATAGCCCCCGATTTTGTTTCGGGGCAACAGAATGAATTCAAACAATTTGACGCTACTTCGGTTTTTCAGGAACTCGATGCCAAGACCGCATCTTCGTCCAGGAATCTGGTAACGTCCTGGTGGGACGAGCACGTCACAAGATCGCTACGCTCTGAGCAACCCTTGGAAGCCGACATTCACACGTTGCTCTATCTGGCGATTCAACACTCCAACCAGATCAAGATTGCCAAGCGAGATCCGCTTATTCGGGCGACTTCGATTCAAGAAGCCGACTCGGCGTTCGACTGGGTGCAATATCTTGACTCAGCCTGGAATGACACCAGCGAACCAATTGGTAACGCCCTGACTGCTGGAGGAACGGCAACACAATTCAACGACCAAATTTTTCAAGCCACTGGCGGATTCAGGCGGCTAACTCGATACGGAGGGCTGCTTGATATTTCTCAACGCTTGGGTTGGCAAGACAACAACTCAACGTTTCTGATCCCAAACCGTCAGGCGACCAGTCAGTTTACCGTCAACTACACTCATCCTTTGCTACGAGGCCGAGGTGCAGCATTCAACAACAGCCTGGTTTTTCTCGCTCGAGTCGATGCAAAAGTAGCAGAGCACGAATTTCTGGCGACACTTCAGGAAGAGCTTCTGGAAGTCACACGAAGCTACTGGGCTCTGTATCTGGAACGAGCCGTGTTGGCACATCAGATGCGATTGTTCCTGAAAACCGAACAGATCTTCAACACGCTTGAAGCTCGACAGGGTGTCGATACACAACGTACTCAGCTGATAACGGCCTCAAGTGCACTGGAGAATCGTCGCTCTGACCTGATTCGTGCCAGAACTGCTGTGACCAACGCAGAGACTCGGCTTCGTGGACTGATCAACGCCCCATTACTTGCCAACACCGACGTTGCTGAGCTAATTCCAGTTGAAACTCCTTCCACGTTGGAATACCCGGCCAGGCTGGAGGCTGAACTGCAGACGGCAATCCAGAGCCGCCCGGAAATTATGGCAGCAGTTCAACAAGTCAAAACAGGTGCGACTCGCCTGGGCATCGCACGACACGAGCTTCTTCCCAACCTCAATCTGGTAACTCAGTTTTATCTCAATGGTCTTCAGGGTAACAGCGATTTCTTTGAATCATTCACTGATCAGTTTTCAGTCGGTCGTCCCAGCTATTCCCTCGGAGTTCAGTACGAGTTGCCAGTCGGCAATCGTTTGGCCAAAGCCAGACTTTGCCGCCGTCAGCACGAACTGGCCAGACTTCAGGATGAGTACTCCAGAGCTTTGGAAGCGGTTCGCACCGAAGTCGATATCGCCGTTCGCGAATTAAGAACATCGTATCTGGAGATCGGTGCCAGAAGTCAAGCTCTTGCTGCCGCTGAAGCAGAAGCCAACACTATCGAACAGCGGTGGAAGCGAATGGTTGACGGTAACGGTTCGGCTGCTCTAAACCTGGAGTCGCTGCTTCGAGCTCAAGAGCGTGTCACCCAAACCGAGCGAGATTATCTGACTTCGATTCTGACATACAACCTGGCGATGGTGAACCTCAAACGAGCCAACGGAACATTGCTCAATTCAGAAAACGTGAATGTTGATGTTGGCAACGAAGATGGTTGCAAATCTATCGAAATCGACAAGGCAGGACCATCCGTCGAACCTTTGCCGGTCGCCCAAGCCTCTGAGTCGGATTTCTTTGAACAAGGCTATATTGGTCAAGCCGTTCCTACAGAAGCTGTGGTTCGACCGCAAACAATGGGGCCAGCGTCGGGCGAGATTGTGCCTGCGACAAACGAATTACAGCCTGCGATTGTGCCCAATCTGTCACCAACTGGGGTCCAAAACCATGTGGGTGGGTTTAATATTCCATCGGAATTTCCCCAGGAATTTGTTCCTGCCCAGGAATCTGCTCCCGCTCAGCAAACTGTTCCCGCTCAGGAATCTGTTCCCGCTCAGGAATCTGTTCCTGAAAAGGTAGCGCCTAAACGTGAAGCCAC
>CAYSQZ010000048.1:21618-26715 GCA_964433035.1 uncultured Pirellulaceae bacterium
CTGTTCCCGCTCAGGAATCTGTTCCTGAAAAGGTAGCGCCTAAACGTGAAGCCACTTCTGACTATTTCAGAAAAAAGTAACGGAAGATCAAAAGGGAGCTTTATCTCTTCGCTTTGACTTTCAAGGATTGAACGTGACAACTCAGACGCAACAACAGACTTCAACGCGCGGTGGCAGACGGCGCCGCCGTTGGAGGCCGCAGATAGGTCGACGCAGCCGAAGTCACTCGTTTCGAAGTTGGCCCGAGCTGATTCGGAAATCTGAATCCGAAAATGCCAAGCTTACCGATGCCCAGTTGTTGGACCAAGCCGATCGGTTGCGCGAGTTGGCTGCTGATTCCCCCGAACCGTGGCAGGTTCCTGAGTTTTGCGGAGTTGTTTGTGAGGCTGTGTTTCGCGCCAAAGGTTTCCGGCTATACGATGTACAGCTTCAGGCCATTGCCGCCGGTGCCGCTGGCAACATCGTCGAAATGCAAACTGGTGAAGGTAAAACCGTAGTCACCGGGGCGATCGCGGCTATCAAGACGCTCAACTCTCCCTCGGTCCATGTCAGTACAACCAATACTTACCTCGCCGAGCGGGATCTTGAAGAACTGACCACCGCATTTGGCTTGTTGGGTATCAGCAGCGGCTTGCTTCCCGAAGAAAGCAACGAGAACCTCAGCCGCAGCGTCTATCGCAAGCAAGTTGTATACGGACCAGGTTATCAATATGGCTTCGACTACCTGCGAGACCAAATGTACCTGCGAGATAACCGCCAGACTGTGTTGGGCACGACGACGCTCAATCGAATTCGAGGTCTTGATCCCTACCAAAAACTGATCCAGCCGCTCGAGCATCACGTTGCTTTGATTGATGAAGCAGATAGCGTGATGATCGACGAAGCCATAACGCCTTTGGTGATTAGTTTGCCGTCCAAGAGTTTTGAGGATCCAACACCTTATCTGATCGCTCAGAAAATCGTTTCCCAATACGTCGAGGGAGTTGAGTATACGATCGAGTTTCCGTCCAAAAAGATCGAGGTCACTGACCAAGCCAACCAAGCGGCCCATGACGAAATCGCCAGCAAACGGAACTTGAACCTCGCTCGGCCATGGCGAATCTATATCACCAACGCGATTCGCGCATCGCGGACTTTTCAGCGAAACATCGACTACGTTGTTGTTGATGACGAAGTCCAAATCGTCGACCAGAACACCGGCCGCATCATGGCTGATCGGACCTGGCAGGATGGTCTGCACCAAGCCGTCGAAGCCAAGGAAAACCTCCCGATCCAGCCTGGTCGTGAATCGACGACACAAATTACTCGCCAACGATACCTGCAGATGTACGATCAGTTGGCTGGACTAACGGGAACCGCGAGATCGGTCGTTAAAGAATTCGAACAAGTCTATAAATGCCCCGTCGTCGAGATTCCTACCAACAGGAAGAACCAACGAAAAATATTACCCACTCGATTCTTTGCCGATCTGGAGTCAAAGCTGGAAGCCATTGCCGAGGAAGTGGTCCAGCGGCACGCCACAGGCCAACCGATTCTGGTGGGGACCAAGACGATCGAGGAAAGCCTCCAAATCAATGACGCTTTAACTGCTTTGGGCCTCAATGCGATCATACTCAATGGCGTTCAGGATGGAGAAGAAGCCGAAATCGTTGCCGGCGCAGGCGCGATGGGCGCCATTACCATCGCCACCAATATGGCCGGACGGGGAACCGACATCAAAATTCCCGCCGAGGCCCTCGAAGCGGGTGGCTTGCACGTCATTGGCATCAGCCCGAACGATTCCAAGCGGACTGACCGTCAGTTGGTTGGTCGAGCGGCGCGGCAGGGGCAACCTGGATCTGCTCAGTTTTTCGCGGCCGCTTCGGATGCCATTTTTGTGGAGAACGAATCCAACTTGACCCGTGTTATCCCCCGCCGCGCCAACTCCGATGGCGAAGCAGGCAATTTTTCCAAAGAACTCGATGCACTTCAAAATTCGATCGAAGCCCGTAATTCCAAATTGCGGCAAGACATGATCCTGCGTGACTATTGGATGGATACCGTTCGTGAAGCCATCGAGAAAGACTAGCCCTCCTCAAATGACTAAGCCTCAAATGAAAATCTACATTTCCATAATCATGGTTGCGGTGGCCGTTCACGCCAACGTAGCTTCTGCTCAGCAAAACTTGCACAACGGCCGGATCACCAAAAGTTTTACTGAGCCGATCGAGAAAAGTGTTGCCGCCAGCGCTGAAGTCGGAATTATCGCCGAGTCCTTCGTCAAAGAAGGTGATCGAGTCGAGGTAGGTGATCCCCTCGCATCAATCAATCAGGCGGTTTTGCAGGAATCCCTGAGAATTGCGATCGCGAGATCCGAATCGACCGCCCGGCTTGACGCAGCAACGGCACAGTTGGCACTGATCGAGTCGCAACTTGAAGCGATCGAGTCGCTGGTAACCGGAGGACACACGAACAAATTTGAAGTTGAGCAAAAAAAATCCGAACATCAAACCGCTTATGCGGAGCTGCGTACCGCTCAGGACGAAATCAAACTTAACAAGCTCGAAGTCGAGCGTATCCGCGCTCAGATCAGAGATCGAATTGTCAGCAGTCCCATTACCGGTGTCGTGACTGAAGTCCACAAGCAATTGGGCGAGAACATTTCCAACAACGAACCGGAGTACGCGACGGTGGTTCGGGTTGATGAATTGAAGGTTCGGTTTTATCTCGACTCCAACACGCTCCAATCCACCAGCGTCGGTGACACGGTGACGTTGCTGATCGGAGCCAGACGAAACTCCAAGCCAGCGGTCGTGACTTATGTTTCCCCGATCATTGATCCTGACAGTGGACTGGGCCGTCTGGATGTAAAGATCGACAACCACGATATGCAGATACAAAGCGGGATCATTTGCTTTTGGCCTGAAGAATCTTCGCGGGGCGAGCAAGCGAAGACTTCGGACTACCAACTACGGCGCTGACGAGGCAAACGTGCTTCGGCCCCAATCTCACCTATTCCTGTTCTAGTTCTTGTCTTTTCCCAACGATTACCCAATGACTACAACGCCGTCTTCCACGCAGCCAACAAAGCCGGTCGGCAGTGCTCCGACCGGTAAGCTCGCGATGCATCACCGCTTCAAGCCAAGTAAAAAAGACGTAAAGGCACCAACTACACTTGGACAAAACGTCGATCAGCAAGTCTTGCAAATCATATCGGGAAGATTTGACGAGAAGGTTGTTCGAACCAAGTTCGCTCAGTTGGCACTTTCTACCAACAAAGTCATCGGCGCATGCTATCTGGCTCGAAACGAACAGGATTTGTGGGCTCCCAGCGTTGCCGCTCCCACTGTGGGTCGCATCCCGGAGCGACGAGTGTTTGCCGAAGCGTTCTCTGAGAAGTGCGAGGAGTACGCCAAATCAAACAACATCCAAACCGCGGCCCTGAAATCACTCGAAGGAATGATCGGAGTCTTTGCGCCCATTCGGCCCAGAAGTTCGGCTCCCGAGATTGTTTTATTGGTTGTAAAGTCGCAGCGTGATGCTTTGCTGGCAACGCAAACGGCGCAAAAAATTGCTTCGGCAATCCAGCTTTGGCTCAACGGCAGAGACTCAGCTGACGCCGAGTGGCAAGTTAGAGCGCTGGCATCGATCGTTGAGTTGGTTGCCAGGATCGAAAACCAGGAAACCAATAAAGCCGCAGCTGAAGAGCTGGCCAACTTGCTCGCCAATCGGCTTGGCTGCAGTAGCGTCGCGGTCGGCTTGCTTAAGAAAAACCGGATGCAGCTCGAAGCGATCTCTGGTGTCAGTAAGCTTGACCGAGGTTCCAACGCAAGCCGAGACTACCTTCAGACGTTGGTCGAAAGCGCGACCCGCAAGCAGCCTGGAGTTTTTCCACCCAACGACGGGGAAAATAATTTTCTTCTTCAAGCTCACAAGCAACTCGCTTCGACAGTTCAATCCGAGTCGGTTGCCAGTTTTCCACTAGTTGACGATTCGGACAATACGATCGGCGCAGTTATCCTGACAGGTCCCCGAGCGATACTTGGTTCAAGCCAGTTGGAGCGATTCAATGCGACGGCTGCTCCGCCGCTGGCAAATGCACTGCGGATCGTCGACAAAGTCAAGCAAACGACGTTGACGAAAACGAAATCATATGTAAAGCGAAAGCTGTCGTTTGCCAAACAGATGATGATCCTGTGCTCGATTATCGGTTTTATACTGCTGATGTTTTTGCCGATCACTTATCGCGTTCGCTGTAATTGCGTCACCGAACCTGTCTCACGCCGCTTTGCTGTGGCCCCATTCGAAGGTCAAATCGAGTCAGGTTTGGTCGAAGCCGGCGATATCGTTTCAGCCGGACAGGTCCTCGCCGAAATGGACGGGCGTACCATCAATTGGGAGTTATATGGAGTCACCGCTGAACGTGAGCAGTCGCTGCGAACTCGCGAAATGGAGCTTTCTGAAGGTAATGTTTCCAAGACGATTCTGGCGGAGCTGGAGTATGACCGCTTGGTGTCGGAAGAAGAGATTTTGGAATACCGCCGTGACAATTTGAAAATCAAAAGTCCGATTGATGGCGTGGTTCTCAGTGGATCACTCGAGCGTGCCGAAGCGGCATCGGTTACCACGGGTCAGATTTTGTTCGAGATTGGGCCGGTCAAGCCGATGCGAGTAGAGGTTGCAATTCCCAGCGACGAAATCGCTCAGGTTCAGGTCGGATACCACGCCAAGATCTGGATCGATGGTCAGGAGGATGAACCGCTTACTGGCGAGATTAAGAAAATTCATCCAAGATCCGAAACCCGTGATGCTGACAACGTTTTTATCGCTGAATTGGAATTCGAAAACGAGGAAGAACGGTTGCGGCCAGGTATGAAGGGAAGCGTGCGACTGGATTGCGACAAACGATCACTCGGCTGGAGCCTGTTTCACAAACCAATCAACTATGTCAGATCCCGCTTGACGTGGTGGTAGGAGATTGGGTAGTGGACGAAGTCACGAGTCCTGCGGCTGGCCGGTGAGAGGCCGGTGAGATAAGGACTCGTAGCCTCGTCCACTACTTAAAATATGGTCCGTCTAATAAACGGTACCAAGTACCAAGTACCAAGTACCAAGTAC
>CAYSQZ010000049.1:0-25942 GCA_964433035.1 uncultured Pirellulaceae bacterium
TGTTGCTCGTGGATGAAGAAACGTTCTGGCGAAACGTATCCAAACCGATTCAATTGGAATGGCCAACGCGCAAGTATGAACCGACATTTTAGTTGCCAAGGTCAGTCATACGTGGCTTCAGCACAAAACGAAACAGGCCAGATAAAACTCCGGCTTGCTTCGAGTCTGGTCAGCTAGATCATGTATTCCATATCTGGCTGACTTTCGCTCTTGGACGAGCGAGTGTTGAGCGCTAGACCACCCGCGACGTGCTGGGCCCGCTTTAGCCCCAATCGCTGGGCAATCTCAGCCGCACGCCCGCTTCGGTTTCCGCTGCGGCAAACAAATACGATCCGCCGGTCTTTCAATTCACCTCGAAGCAACTCTGGCAAGAAACCGCTCAATCGAGTTAAGGGAACATTGCGCGGCACCGATTCAAAACCGAGCTCGGCCCATCGCTGCTCGAAAGCAAACTCTTGAGGCTCCCTGACATCAATCAGCAATACGTCTGGATCGTTAGTTAACGTCTCGATATCCAACGCCACGTGATCACGGTCGACGCTCTCTTTTTTGATCAGACCACACACTAATTCACAGCTCGAATCGCCGACGATTTGCGCGTCAATCTCTGGTTTGGCTGACGCAAATTCCTCATAAGAAATCGGCGCGGTCGAATCAACCAGACTCTTCAAAAAAGAATTGCCCGCCAGCTCCGTTTCCAACGTTGTGGCGAACTCCGTGTTGTAATCGTGAGTCGGGCAAATCACAGTCTTGGGATCAACCAGACGGGGAATTCGCTGCATCGATTCGTACATCATTTCAATCGAACTACAAGGGAAATCCGTGCGTCCGATGCCGCCCATCAAGATCATATCACCGGACAACATGAAACGAACATTCTCTGGCTTCAGTTCATCACCAATGAGACTTCCAACAAGGTAGGCGACACCGATTTGGGTGTGGCCGGGAAGATCCGTTTTGGCAATCACCAAATCATCTGTAATTCGAATCCACGGTGCTTCGGAGCCATCGCCCAGTCGACAAACGCCGTCTGAGGTAGCCGGCCACCCGAGCAAATCTTCCGACTGGGCCCCAGGACACTGAAATTCGCTCAGCGCACCCAACAACTCGCGGCGACAGGAATCGTGATCCACATGAGCATGCGTGTCCAGGACAGCGACCACGCGACTTTTTTGGCAGCGGACCAAAGTTTCAACGCGCTCCGCCAACGCATCAAACGGATCAATAATCACACAGCTACGTGAAGCCGCGTCCATCAGCAACCAAGTGCAATCGGGACCGCTTTTGAGCTGGATCAATCCATCAAGCTCCTGCCGAGAGATACTTTCGTGATCATTGGCCAACTTATCGTTACCCACGATAAGGCAGGAGTCATGCATTACCTCCCCGACCCGTTGAATCCGTTTACAAGCTGCGTCGATCTCGGCTTCTTTGGCAAGCGGTGAAAACGACATTCGAATCGCCCCCGAGGAGCGCCATGGCTCAAGCCCCATCGCTTCAAGCACGTACGACGAGACGGCCGCAGCACCGCAAGCGGACCCCGAACTGACCCGGATTCCCGCGGCATCAAACAGGTCCGTCAATTCTCGGCTTTGGAAACCTTTGACGGCAAAGTTAATGGTTGTCGGCACCGATTTATCCGGCGGCGAGTTGAGCTCAATCGTCGGGAAAGCCGATTCAAGCGCCGCGAGCATCTTGTTTCGATAACGCTGCAGTGTTTCGCTGGACGCAAACGTCCGATCCGGGGAAGCGGCGAGTATCTTGAGGACTGCACCAATCGCTGCGACGCCGGGTAGGTTCTCAGTCCCGCCACGCGCTCCGGCCTCCTGACCTCCGCCTGCCATCAACGGCACCAAGCGAGCCTCCTGATGGACGTACAGTAAACCAATACCTTTGGGCGCAAAAATCTTGTGACCGCTAAACGTCGCGTAGTCGATCGTCGTTTGAGCCAAGTCCAATGGCAACTTACCGATCAACTGAACACAATCCACCAACCAGGCACACTTGGGATTGGCAGCGCGGATAACTTTTTCAACACTGGCCAAATCCGTAATCACACCCGTTTCGTTGTTGACGGCCATGGTACAAATCAAACCGGCGCGCTTGGCATGGGCCGCCAAAAATTCGAGATCAAGTATTCCCTGATTGTCGACCGGGATCTCAAGGACATCCAGATTTAGTCCCAGAAGCTCGTTCCAATGCTTGATCGCTTGAGGAACAGCCTTGTGTTCGGTGGCCCCGTACAACAACACGGGTGATTCGACTTTGTCGAGGCCCGATCGCTCTTTGAGCTCGCAAAGCGCCGAAAAGACTCCCATCTGGATCGCTTCGGTCGCACCACTGGTGAAAACGATCTGCCCGGCATCTAAGCCGAGTACCTTGCGGGCCAACTCGCGTGTCGTTTCGAGAATGTTTCGGGCTCGCAACCCAGAGATGTGCGAACTGCTGGGGTTGCCATAAAGATCGTTCATCGCATCGCAAGCGGCCTCGGCGGCGTGTGGGATGACCTGAGTAGTCGCGTTGGCGTCTAAGTAGATTTCAGTTGGAACATTTGCGTCCATCGCATGTGCCTCATCGGAGATTTAAAGTTTGCCCCTCCATTGTAACACGATTCTCGATTCTTGCGGCCTGGATTTCTTGAGCAACCTCCGATTTCGTTTCGACCTTGACAAAAATGACTGAATCTCGGTGAGAAGGACACACCGATAAATGACTATTTCAACTACGTTGACATTATTGGGATAGCGTTTTTTTTGAGGACTTCCTCTGAGAAACGATACCGGGTTCCTCATTCTCGTTAAACACGCCACAGCCGCTCGAACCGAATGAGAAAACCGCTGATTTTTAGGGTCGAAAGAGAGTTGTCGTCGCTTGAACCTGAGCGACACTTGAGTCACTGCTCAGGCTCAAACCGACAGGTAAAGTGGCGGAGAAGTTTGGGCTGCCAGGTAATTCGCATCCCTTTGAGGCTATCCTTTTGCGAGGCCAATTCTTCGAAGACTTCGATGACGTAGTCTGCGTGGGACTGCGTATAGGTTCGACGTGGGAAAGCAAGTCTGACCAGATCCATGGGCGCAGCGACTTCGCTTCCGTCGGGTTGCCGCCCAAACATAACGGTTCCGATCTCGCAGGTTCGAATGCCGCCGATTTCGTACAGCGCCACAGCAACTGATTGTCCCGGATAGGACAGTGGCGCAACGTGAGGCAACCATCTGCGGGCGTCGATAAACACGGCGTGGCCGCCAGCTGGCTGGACGACCGGTATTCCCAAGTTGACTAACCGCTCGACGATGTACTCGTTGGTCCGAACTCGATAGCGCAGATAGTCTTCATCCACGATTTCGCTAAGCCCTTGAGCCAGAGCTTCCATGTCGCGACCGGCCAGACCGCCGTAGGTCGGGAAGCCTTCGGTGCGAATCAGATGAGCCCGAGCTTGCTCAGCCAACTCATCATCGTTGAGAGCCAGCCAACCACCGATATTACCGAAAGCATCCTTCTTCGCGCTCATCGTCATGATATCGGCATCGGCAAAGCAATCCCGCACGATTTCAGTAATGGACCGATCCTGTTGGCCTGGTTCACGCTGTTTGATGAACCAGGCGTTTTCAGCAAAGCGGCATCCATCGATGACCAACGGACGCGAAAACTCTTTGGCTAACCGACCGACATCCCGGATGTTTTGCAAACTCACAGGCTGACCACCTCCGGCGTTGTTGGTAATTGTCAGCATGATGCAGGAAACTGACTCGCCATGCTTCACCAAATAGTCGCGCAGCCGATCGATGTTCATGTTGCCTTTGAACGGATGCAGCGATTGTGTATCTTTGCCTTCCTCGATGACCAAATCGTCGGCAATCGCTCCCGAGGCTTCGATGTTACCACGGGTGGTGTCAAAATGAGTGTTGGAGGGAATTCGTCGCCCGCTGCCTCCAACGAGCGCACTGAGTATCGCTTCGGCGGCTCGCCCTTGGTGTGTCGGAATGATGTGCTTAAACGGCATCAAACGTTTAACGGCAGCTTCGAAGCGAAAGAACGATGGCGAGCCAGCGTAGCTTTCATCGCCTTGCATCACGGCCGCCCATTGGGCAGAACTCATGGCGCCCGTCCCGCTGTCGGTCAGCAAATCTATGATGACATCTTGGGACTTGAGGCCAAAAAGGTTGTAATGGGCCTGGCGAATGAGTTGACGACGCTCGGCGGGCGTGGTCATGCGGATTGGCTCGACCGCTTTGATTCGAAAGGGCTCGATGATCGTCTTCATGAAAGGACTCCCTTATTTCGGCCCCTCCAGTAACACAACGGTCAACAATTTCGGGGCCAAGCGCCGCGGTTGCCCGAATCGACGGACCGCGCTCAGCGCCCTGAATTTGAGTTAATGAGAAGCCGCAATACTAGTCAATCGCGTCCCGAGTTTCCAGTTAAGCTGGGCAAACAAAGAACGCAGGCAGACAGGAATTACCAACGGGCTCGACAGAGGAAACCGTCCAAGAAAATTGACGGGCCGGTTGATTGAACAAGCATCCTTGAATAAGCATCCTGAAATTCCAGAAAACAGGACAGCTTTCTCATCTACCTTTGGCCTGTTTGCTCTTGGAACTTTGGCCGAGGCAGAGGTGTAGGGGGCAGACTCATATTAAGACCAGTAGTGAAGAAACTCTCATTGCCGCTCCTTTCGCACATGCTCCCTGACAACTGAAGTAAAAAACTTTCCATGAGCATTTGCCAATGATATTCTGAAGCAGACTAAAAACTGCACTCAATCACCAGAGTCCAACATGACACCTCCATTTGTTATCCCAGCGGTGCTGTACTTTGTTGCCCCGACGATGGCGTTGCTGACTTTTCTGGTTCATGATGGCGACGAAGCAACGACATGTGTTGCTGCAACCACGCTTGTTTCGGCTCAGGCAACTCAATCCGGGGATCCAACAACCAAGCAACAAGACCAACGTGACCGCTCTACCAGCCCGACTAAGTCAGTCAACGAACTACCTTTAATTGAACCTCGGCAACCCGATGGCGATGGGAAGGTTAAGATCACCGGCCAATTGAAACAATGGCACAAAATCAGCTTGACCATGAGCGGGCCATACGCACACGAGCAAGACAATCAGCCCAATCCGTTTCTCGACATCCGTATGGAGACCACGTTCACACACGCAGACGGAACCAAATACGTTGTTCCCGGTTATTTTGCCGCAGATGGCAATTCAAGTGAAACATCAGCTGAGTCAGGCAACCAGTGGCGAACCCATTTTGCCCCGGATCGAAACGGTCGATGGAATTACGTGGCTGCGATCACTAGCGGCGAAAGAGCCGCAATCATTCCCAACGCGTCGAGCAAACTCATCTTCCAAAGCACTGGTTCGTTCACAATCGTGGACTCTAACAAAACCGCTCCGGACCTCCGAGCTCATGGTCGGCTTCAATACGTCGGCAACCGTTACCTGAATCACATGGGTTCAGGCAAGTACTTCCTCAAAGCTGGTGCCGATGCTCCGGAGACTTTGTTGGGCTACGCCGACTTTGATGGCACCGTGGCCGGAAAGCCGAAAAAGGTCCCGCTCAAAACGTTTTCGGCGCACTTGCAGGACTGGCAACCGGGAGACCCAATGTGGCAGGGCTCCAAAGGAAAGGGCTTGATTGGAGCGATCAACTATTTGTCTGGCAAAGGCTGCAACGCGTTTTCCTTTTTGACTTATAACGCCGGTGGCGATGGTGACAATGTCTGGCCGTTTATCGAGCGCAATGACAAACTTCACTACGATTGCAGCAAGCTCGACCAGTGGGGCATCGTGTTTGACCATGGTACCGCCAAGGGAATGTATTTGCATTTTAAAATGCAAGAAACCGAAAATGATGATCACCAGCGGCGCGGCAAAAAAACATCGTCTGACTGGGTTCCCACTTGTCTGGATGGCGGAAATCTGGGCGACCAACGGAAGCTTTACCTTCGTGAATTGGTCGCTCGGTTCGGGCACAACCTGGCTCTCAACTGGAATCTTGGCGAAGAGAACACGCAATCGACAAAACAACAAATCGACATGATCAAATATCTTCGACTGATAGATCCCTACGATCATCATATCGTCGTTCATACGTATCCAAAGCAACAGGACTCCGTCTACGATCCTCTCGCTGGAGACAAGTCATCGCTCACGGGCACCTCTTTGCAAAACAGCCACCTCAAGGACACGCATTGGCAAACCGTCAAATGGGTCCGCAAGTCTGCCGCAGCCGGTAAGCCCTGGGTGGTGGCGTTTGATGAATCTGGATCGGCGGCCCACGGGCAATGTCCCGACCTTGGTTACCGTGGTTTCGACGGCAAAGACCAAACGGGCAAGTACATTTACGATCAGCACTTGGTTCGGCGTCAAACGTTATGGGGCAACATTATGGGTGGCGGAGCAGGGGTCGAGTATTACTTTGGCTACAAGTTTGCTGAGAACGATTTACTCTGTGAAGACTGGCGATCGCGCGACCAAAGCTGGGACTACTGTCGAATTTGCATCGAATTTTTTGAAAAGCACAAAATTCCAATCCAGGAGATGGAACCTTTGGATGAACTGGTCGGTAGCAAAGAAACCGACAACAGCAAATATTGCTTTGCCAAGCCAGGCGAAATCTATCTCGTCTACATCGCCAAGATCAGTTCGCTTGAAGCCGGATCCTTTGAGCTCGACCTCTCGGATACCCCCGGCGAATTTTCTATTGACTGGTACAACCCGCGAAGCGGCGGGGATCTGATGCAAGATCAACAGCTAGCCGTTACCGGGGGCCGTAAGGTCAAAATCGTTTCGACAAAATCGGGAGATGACGATTGGCTGGCAATCATCAAGCGGAAATAAACCTCAGAGTAATCCGAGAGGCTCGATCGCTTCGCCAAAGGTCAGGTTTTGAAACTGTGTCAGGTCTGGACCGCCTATCAGCGGGACCTTTTTCGACTCTTTTTCTTTTTCGCGGATTTCCTGGCTGATTTTTTCTTCTTGACCACTTTCTTCCTGGTGGACTTTTTCTTGGCTACTTTTTTCTTTGCCTTCTTCTTTACTTTCTTACTCGCCTTTTTCTTGACTACTTTTTTCTTTGCCTTCTTATTGGCTACTTTCTTCTTTGCCAATTTCTTCTTGGTAGCCTTCTTAGATTTCTTTTTGACTGTCTTCTTCTTGGTTATCTTGAACGACTTGGGAACCGGAGGAAACTTCTTCTTTTTCTTCTTCGCTTGGGCGTAAAGCTTCTCAACTTTCTTGCGATCACTTGACTCAAGCTCTCGGGCAAGACACGAAAGCTCCCACGCTTTTTTCTTCCCGTATTTTTTGAAAGAGAAGCTCAACTTGCTCCGACTACCACTGGCTGTCTTCCAAGATGCACAGTAGGAAGAGTACTCTTCGCCGTACACCGATTCACATTTCGCCAAATGGACACCTACAACCCCACTTCGGTTACGCCGAGTCCGAACGCCCTTGGTCGTTTGAGGAGGTGGCAACTTTCGCTTCAGCTGTTGGTAACGTTTTCTCGCCGATTCCAGCGCTTTTCGCTTGCCGCCGTTATTCTTATCTGAGAAGAACTCGTTAACATGGTTTCCTTCGCGCGATATACGCACCATGAAGCCATAAGTTCCTTGATCTTCGATGTCGTAGCGAGTTATACCGCGTTCTACTAGCTTGGTACCCATAAAAATTTATCCTGATTCTTTCCTGTACCATCTATGCTTTGACCCAGCAACACAATCCGTTGCCTGCCGCAGATGAGAAACGTTGAGGAGAGATTTGAGGGAAAGGTAAATGTTGGTGTGGACGTTGCAATCAAGTTCTCACGATATACAACTGAGAACCTGATCTCGAGCAACGCAGTAGTCGTATCATAACAAACGACTGCGTTAGCTTTCATCTGCTGTCATCTTATACAAAAAGCAAATTTTTTAAACCACCATTTCGACCCATACGAGGATACAGCTTTGAAAAACAAAATAGCATCAGCCATTTTCTTACTCACGACCTTATCCCTATCTGTATCCAATTGTTATGGTCAAGCTCACAACCCTGTTGCGACGCCTGTTGATCGATCATCCAATTCAAGTAGAGAAATTTTCGCAGAGTCTTTGTCTAACCAAAAGCGAAACATCGTCTTTCTGTTAACCGACGACCAAGCCATCATTTCGATGGGGTGCTATGGAAACAAACAAGTCAAGACACCGAATTTGGACGCGCTGGCGGCCGACGGTGTCATCTTTGACCGCCACTATGTTACCACGGCAATCTGCATGGCCAGCCGCTGCAACATCATGACGGGCTTGTACGAATTTCGCACTGGTTGCAATTTTGGATATGGCAAACTTCCGCATGAACTTTGGAACAATAGCTACCCGATGTTGATGCGCAGTGCCGGCTATCGGACTGCGATCGCGGGCAAGATTGGGTTCGAAGTTGAGACCGTCAAGGGCGGGCTACCGGTTGACGATTTCGATATGTGGGGTGCTGGACCTTCGCAAACCCATTATCAAACAATCAAAAATAAATCCATGAAGCGGTACGCTGCTGAGTTTCCACATTCGACTTTATCTTACGCCGCGTTTGCTGAAGATTTCATCAAGCAGTCCGTCGATGACGAAAAGCCATTTTGTCTTTCAATCAGCTTCAAAGCCTCACACCGCCCAGTTGAACCGGATCCCAAGTTCGACGATGTCTACAAGAACACGGTTTTTGAAAAACCTGCCAACTATGGACGAGAGAAGGGTGCTCACCTTGCAGAGCAAAGCAAAACTGGACGGCAGTATCCACGCTTTAAGGAGTGGGGATACTCGGACAACTACAACGAGGTCATGAAAAAGTACAATCAGCAGGTCTATGCTGTCGATCAAGCGGTCGAGCGAATTCGAAGATCTCTAAAGAATCATGGCGTCGCCGAAAATACGGTCATCATTTTTACTTCCGACAACGGATTCATGTGCGGCTCGCATGGCTTTGGTTCCAAAGTCATCCCGTATGAAGAGTCGACCAACGTGCCGCTAATTATTTTTGACCCGCTTCATCCAAGTGCCGGTAAGAAGCAACGTTGCGACGCGTTGACGGGTAGTATTGACCTTTGTCCAACGATGCTCGAATTAGCGGGACTCCAAAAGCCAACCAACATTGACGGCGTCAGCTTGGTACCGCTGCTGGACGAACCCGCTGCCGAAGTAAGGCAGAGTCTTTCGTTGATGAATTTCTGGCATACCAAGTCTAACAACTCCTTTGGCGTGGTAACCAAAAAATGGAAGTACCTGTACTGGTACTCTCACGCAAATGGAATGGTCTCAACCGAAGAGTTGTTCAACATGGAGTCAGACCGATCCGAATCGGCCAACGTCGCTTACGATGATCAAAACAAAGCAGCACTTGATGCCATGCGAGAATTGTACGACCGCCATCTTTACGAGATCGAACAGAACGCCATCAATGACAACTACGGCAAGTACAAAGATCTTTTTGATCGCCGGCAACTTTGGGATGCAAAAGAAAAGATTCTGAAGAAGAGCCGAAAGCGACCAAAGCCGCCAAAAAAGATGGCTAATCCTGTACCGGCAAATTAACGTTCGTCAGCTACTCAGATTGAGAGTTTTACAATTTTACTCTCCTGCGTCCGGCTGCTTGCGGGAGGGTCGGACGCGAAGCGATCGGGGAGGCTTGCAAGCGCTGCACACCAACGCCTCCCCGATCAAAGCCGATTTCATCGTCTTTTCTCGACCCTTCCAATCCTGGCCAATCTCGGGAGGGTAACTTGCAAGCTGGCAAGATTTAACGGTTACAAAATTTAACCGAAATTTCTCCGCTATGTTTCGACAGCAAATCAGCACCATCGAAGCTTCTGTTCGTCCGAAACAATCGACCTATCGCCAACAATTTCGCTACACTGTTTGAAAGAAAAAACTACGGTTGTTAGTTTTTGAAAAATAGCGAAACCAATTGTCCGATGCGAACCGATTTGCTGCTTGACACCAAACTGATCTTGCTCATTTCCTTGAGCTTGTTGGTTTCCGGTTGTGACCAAGAAAACACAAAGAGTTTCTTTGCCAGCCGGACCACCGCTAACACCTCCGCGCCGATTTTGAACGTTAACGTAATGCAGGTCAGTGAAGTTCAAGAGGCAGTTGAAATTTCGATTTTCTTTGGGACGCTCAAACCCAATCGTCAGAGCCGGCTTCGCTTTGGCCGCCCCGGACGCATTGAAAAGCTATCCAAAGAAGTCGGCCAGACAGTTCAGGCAGGCGAGCAGATTGCATCTCTGGAATTGGAACAGCTTGAACAACAACGATCGGAACTCGAAACTGCAATTCAAGAAGCGGAGCAAACCAACCCGTCCGCCCTCCAACAGCTTCAGTCTCAACTGCAAGCCGTTGAGCGTGACTTGGCCAGCGGTACAATTGTCGCGCCATATGATTGCATCGTCGCTGAGCAGAGCGTGGTTGCCGGTGATTCGGTTTCGCCTCAGTCGCCAGCCTTGACGGTAATTGAAGCAGAACCAGTTCTCGTTGAGGCGAACCTTCCCCTGGATATCGCGCAAAGCCTCGAGACTGGAACCAACGTCTGGATTGTCATTGGAGCCGACTCCGTTGAGGCCAAAGTCAAAACCAGATCGCCAATTGAATCGAGCGCGGGAAGCCGGATCGTTTCTTTCGAAGTCACCCAGTCGATCAAGTCTACCAGCTGGTCGTTTGGGCAGACCGTCAAAATTCGGTTTCTAACGTCGACCACCAATTCAGGTTATTGGATTCCTGTCTCCGCACTGAGCCGCGAATCGACTGGGCTCTGGTCAGTGCTTGTCGCTACTGAGACAAATGCTACAGACGTTACTGCTGAAAAAGAAGACAGCGCTCGTCCAACCTCTCAAGTCCGACGAACGATGCTTGAGCTAATCCAATTGGAAGACGATTGGGCACTCACCCAGGGAGCGCTGACCGACGGTGAGTTTGTAATCGTCAATGGAGCGCATCGTGTCGTGCCCGGTCAGTCGGTCAACTTGCAAGACGTTACAACTCAGTACGTTAAACCGAGCAATGGAGCCGGTGAGTGATCGCAACGTTTCTTTACAAGAACCCGCGGATCCTGCTGCTTCTGATCGGCACCATCGTCGTCGCTGGATTGACTTCATTAATGGTAATGCCGCGACTCGAAGACCCCGTACTGGGCAAACGAGTCGCGGTTGTCAGTACGGTATTCCCGGGTGGTGACGCCCGCCAAATCGAAACGCTGGTGACGGTACCTATCGAGGAATTGCTTTCCAGTATTCCAGAAATCAAACAGGTTCGATCCAACTGCATTACCAGCAGGTCGAACATTATCGTCGAGTTAAAAGACGATGTTAACGACGTGGAAAGTGTCTGGACGCTGGTTCGAAACCGTATCTCCGACGCCCGTGAGAGCTTGCCGGAATCTTGCCTTGATCCTCGTTTGGAAGTGTTTCCGCTAAAAGCTTACTCAGCGATCATTGCAGTTGAGTCGAAAACCGATCCCGCTGAAGTTTCACTATCGCGTCGCCTCACCAAACAACTGCGAAATCAAATCCTCGAGATAACCGGAACCGAGAAAGTCGACGTTTTCGGCGATCCGGCCGAGGAGCTAGTCGTCGAGCTTGCCCCGGAGACGCTTGCTTCGATGAACACTTCGCTTACAGCAATCGCGGCGCAAATTCGGCAAGAAAACTCAAACCAGCCAGGAGGACGATTGCGAAACAGCGGAGCCGCAACACTTGTCGACATCGAAAATGCGGAGTTGCCCAGCGAGCGAATCGCCGACATCCTGATTTCCCCTGGCCCAAACAATGCCCCTGTCGCGTTGTCGCGAATCGCCACAGTCGAAAAGCGACTCACCGAGCCGGCCACAAACCTCGCTTTGATTGACGGTCAGCCAGCCATCGTGCTTGGCGCATTCACTAACAATGATCAGCAGATTGACCAATGGTCGAAACAACTGGAAACCGTGATTGGCAGTTTTAACTCTACTTACTCCGATCAAGTTTCAGCTCGGATGGTGTTTTCGCAATCCAAACATATCAATCAGCGCATGCTAACGTTGCTCAAGAACCTCGGGATGGGCACGGCCGCGGTAGTCTTGGTGGTTCTGGTGCTGATGGGCTGGCGAAGCATGCTGGTGGTCGGCTTGGCATTGCCGCTTTCGGCGCTAATCGTCATTGCGGGCATGCGAGTGATGTCGATTCCTATTCACCAAATGTCTGTCACCGGGTTAATCGTAGCCCTGGGTTTATTAATCGATAACGCGATCGTGATTGTGGAGGAAGTCCGAACCAGAATTGCCGCCGGCGAGCTACCACAGCATTCCATCTCGGGATCCGTGCGGCACCTCGGCATTCCTCTTTTCGGTTCGACATTGACGACCGCACTGGCGTTTCTTCCCATCGCCACGTTGCCAGGCCCCTCGGGCGAATTCGTAGGTTCGATTGCCGTAAGCGTCATTCTGGCGATTTGCGCTTCTTTCATGCTGGCGATGACACTGATCCCGGCAATGAACGCGCTGCTGAAGATTAAACCGGGCGACACTGGTTCCTTAAACCACGGCCTCAACATCCGCGTCTTGCAACGAGCATACGAAGCGTCCTTGAAGTTTGTTTTTCGATTTCCGTTGGTAGGAATTCTGTTGGGCATCGTGCTTCCCATTTTGGGATTCGTGGTAGCCCAGGATTTGCCTCAGCAGTTTTTCCCTCGCTCTGATCGCAACCAGATACAGATCGAGGTTGAACGCTGCGCTTGCGATACGATCTCGGCAGTTAAATCATCGGTTGATGCGATCAGCGAAATCGTTTCTCAAAGCACCCATGTGCGACACCAGCACTGGTTCCTTGGTGGAAGCGCGCCTACCTTTTACTACAACGTCGTGCCTCGACGTCAAGGGACACCGTTTTACGCCCAGGCAATCGTAGACGTCAGTGAGGGTTTGGCGTCTACTGCAATCGTCAACGATTTACAAAGAGCGATCGACGAGCAAGTTCTGGACAGCCGCGTGATCGTTCGCCAACTGGAACAAGGTCCACCGTTTGACGCGCCGATCGAAGTCCGCGTGGTTGGCCCGGATCTCGCGGTCCTGCAGCAAGTTGGTTCTGAGTTACGTCTGCTACTGAGTCAAACGCCCAGCGTAATTCACACGCGATCTGATTTAGAAGAAACGATTCCCAAGTTAAGTTTGGATTTTGACAATGCGCTTGCCAGGAAATCCGGGCTTTCTGAGACACAAATCGCGGGCCAATTGTACACAACGCTTGAGAATGCTTCGGCGGGAAAGATCTTTGACGGAAGTGAAGAACTTCCGATCATGGTGAAGCTTGATTTTGGGGGTGAATCAAAACTAAATCTCCTTTCAGCACTACAATTATCTGCTCCACCACGCCGCCCCTCAGCCGCTGCGCAAGGACCACCGTTTGGAAACGCACCACCCCAGGTTATCAATCCCACGGTGGGCAGTCTGGCGGATTTTGAACTCAAATCCGATGTTGGCGCGTTGGTTCGAATCAACGGTCGCAGAGTCAACGAAGTCAAAGCCTACATTGAAGCAGGTGTTTTACCCTCCGATGTTCTCCGAGAGTTCAAGCGGCGTTTAACCGACGCCGACTTCGTTCTTCCTGCGGGATACGAACTGGAGTTGGGTGGTGAATCCGAACAGCGGTCCAATGCGGTCAGTAGTTTGATCGCCAACGCCATCGTCTTGTTCGCTTTGATGCTGCTGGCGTTGGTAGCTTCCTTTAGCTCGTTCCGCTGCGCGCTCATTGTTGCGGCAGTTGGCGGATTGTCGATTGGACTGGGGCCACTGGCACTTTCACTTTTCGGTTTTCCCTTTGGGTTCATGTCGATCGTCGGGACGATGGGATTGGTTGGAGTTGCCATCAACGATTCGATCGTAGTGTTGGCGTCAATTCGCGCCGATCAGTCCGCGCGAGCAGGCGATCTCCAGTCGCTGGTCAAAGCCGTTTCAGGAAGCACGCGTCACATTATTGCCACGACATTGACCACCATTGTTGGATTCACGCCGTTGATTTTGGGCGGCGGAGGTTTTTGGCCTCCGCTGGCAATTACGATCGCCGGAGGAGTCGGTGGCGCGACCTTTCTTGCTCTCTACTTCGTGCCTTCATTGCACTTGTTGCTTCACCCAAAAAGTGAATTGGATGAACAGAAAACCGAATGGGATCTAGAAGAGCGAGGCACAGAGATTGACGAGTGAGGTCTTGATTCAACGCAGTTATCACCGCAGTTCAATTTCCAGAACCGACGCATCTGAAACTTCAAAGCGACATTCCCGATATTTTGGAGGACCAAATCGACCGCGGGCGTTGTTTGAAAAGCCGTATTTTTCTTTGGGCCTACCAAACCCGTTCTTGTCCAGCTCCGAATTGCCGTTACTGTCCTGGAAAGCAGAAATGGCATAGTGGCCCGGCGGCAGATTAGTAAACTCGCAAACCGCATTGCCTTGGGAAGTCGTTGTCGTTTCACAGCGTTGTAGCGGCAACTCTCGTTTGCCAAAATTTCGTGCGCTATCAAATAGGCCCGCAATGATCAATCCTTCATCCAACTCTGTGCCCGAAAAGTTTACGACAACGCTGAATGTGTTCGACTCAGTTTTTTCTGGCTCCAGCTTATCCGATTTTGTAACTTGCGGTTTAGCGATCGTGGCAAGACGTTCAGGAATCGGTTTTTCAAACTTGCTTGGCTCTGGCTCGCCACTTTCACTCACCATTAGCCAAACCAGCCCCGAGACAGCAACAAGCGTGACGAAAAAAATTGTTCGAAGTAGACGCATGATTTCCCCCCTTGATAATCAATCGGGAAATTAGGGGCGTCGTCTTCTTCTTTTTTGTCAGGATCCTGCCAATATCACTCAAAGGTAAAGCGTTCTTCAAACCACAAAACAGCCCAAATCGGCGTTAAAAGCCTGTCTAAATCTTTCCTTCGTCTACGTGGTCAAAAAAGATTGACCAATCTACCAATCTTCAACATGGTTCAAATAAAGCCGAACACACCACACCATTTTGTCAATTAGTTGGATTGAATTGAGTTAAAACGCGAGGACGCTTCACGGTCATTCCACACAATGCAGTTTTCGTTAGAATCCTTTTTTAGTATTTCGTGACCGTGAAGCAGGCTTGGATCAAATCACCTAGACTATCAGCATGTTGAAAGAAAAAGATTCAATCGACTCCAACAACGAACTAGCGCTGACTGGAAAAAATGAATCCGTCCGAACGATAGTTGCAGTTGCCAAGAAGGAACTAACGGTCTCGATTAGCGATTGCGAATCGATCCAATCGCGGATTGCTGCTTCCTCAGAAATCGTTTCTCAAGCGGTTTCGTCCTGTAAGAAGATTTACGGCGTCACGACTGGGTTTGGTGGGATGGCCAACGAAGAAGTCTCCGCCGACATGGCGGTCGCTTCGCAAAACAATTTGCTTTCGTTCCTCGCCACCGGGGCCGGCAAAGCGATTGATTCTCGCCACGTCCGCGCCGCGATGACTTTAAGAGCCAACGTCTTGCTCCAAGGCTGCTCCGGTGTACGAATGGAGATCATTGAGCGGCTGGTTGAATTTTTGAAAGCTGACGCGATCCCAGTGGTGCGGGAACTGGGTTCAATCGGAGCCAGCGGTGACTTGGTCCCTTTGTCGGCGATCGCTCGAGCCATCACCGGCGTGGGGCAAGTCAAAGTTCAGATTGGCGACAACATTGTTGACGGAGGTGCCGCGCTGGCGGAGGTGGGATTTGATCCGCTGGAGCTTCAGCCCAAAGAAGGACTTGCGATCATCAATGGGACTTCGTTCTCCTCGGCGATAGCCGCCAACGCGGTATACGAAGCCCAAAACTTGATGGCGCTTACCGTCGGTACTCAGTCTTTGATTCTTCGGGCGCTGTTGGTTAACGAAAGTCCGTTTGATGAGTTTGTCCATCAACAAAAGCCCCACCCGGGACAGATCTGGTCGGCCGGAATCACCAAACGCTGGCTCTCTCTGGGTCGGCAATCAACCAACGGCAAACCGACTCAGGTCCAGGACCGTTATTCGCTTCGTTGCCTACCTCAATACATGGGGCCAATTGTCGAAGGTATCGCGCGGGTCAATCAAACCGTTGAAACTGAAATGAATTCGGTTTCGGACAACCCGCTGATTGATCCGACAACCGGCCAGTTTCATCAAAGCGGGAACTTCCTCGGCCAGTACATTGGCGTCGCGATGGACGATCTTCGACGCTTTATCGGTTTGATGGCAAAGCATCTCGATGTGCAAATTGCTTCGCTGGTCGCGCCTGAATTCAGCGGTGGACTAACGCCATCGTTACGCGGCAACGACCAAATCGCTTACAACATGGGCCTCAAAGGATTACAGATTACCGGTAACTCGATTATGCCGATGCTGACTTACAACGGTAATCCGATGGTCGAGCATTTCCCAACTCACGCAGAACAGTTTAACCAAAACGTTAACGGACTTAGCTGGGGTGCCGCAAACCTGGCGTGGAGATCGGTTGAACTCTTCCAACAGTACTCAGCCGTCTCGCTAATCTTTGCAGTTCAATCGCTCGACATGAGAGCGAAAGCCAGCTACGGACATTTTGACGGGAGAGTGTTGATTGGTGACTTGGCCAGTACGCTTTATTCCGCGGTCTACGAAGTTCTTCAATGTTCCCCAAGCCAGGATAAACCGTTTCTGTTCAACGATAGCGATCGTTGGCTCGAACGCGATATCGAAGCGTTGCACCATGACATCCGTGATGAAGGCATCGTCGTGAGTGCCGTCAGGCCCATCCTTGAATCGTTTGAAGAAAACTTTTTAAGTAAAGACAATCCGGACAAATCAAAATTCAAGCCCAAGGGAAACTTTTCCACGAAGGTGCCAAAAACGAACTCCCAAACGGAAACCAAGACTGAAATAGAATCCTGAACAAGCTTCCGGCCATCTTCGAAACCATTCGACGTAAAGAACAAGCATGAACATCTGCGAACATTTAGCCCGCTCGGCCAAATTGTTTCCTGAAAAGGAAGCGATCGTGTTTGAAGGCCGAAGGTTCACCTACGCAGAATTGGACTCCCTGTCACGGTCGGTCGCAGAGCTCTTGAGTAAATCTGGAGTTGTGGGCGGCGATCGAGTTGCGATCATGATGCCCAACGTTCCAGCGTTTGTCGTTTGGTACTATGGCGCATTACGCGTGGGCGCGATCGCGGTTTCGGTCAGCACCCGACTGTCCGCCAAAGAGGTTTCGTTTCTTGTTGGCGATTGCGGCGCTGGAACATTCGTTGCGCTTGCTGACGCAATGTCGAATGTCAAAGCCGGCTTGCCCGACTGCGTTGCCAATTGCTACGAAACATCTGACCTTGGTGACCTCTGCGATGCACAACCGCTTACCCAGCCCACCACCGAATCAGAGAGTTGGATCGTTTGCGAGCCTGATGATCCAGCGTTGATCCTCTACACATCGGGCACGACTGGATTTGCCAAAGGCGCAACGCTGTCTCACATGAATGTTCGCTCCAATGTTCATGCGTTCAACCACCTCTGCAATATGCAGCCCGAAGATCGAATTCTTCTAGCCGTCCCGCTGTTTCATTGCTTTGGCCAAAACGCATTGTTGAATTCAGCGTTCAATGTGGCAGCGACATTGGTGCTCCAACGAAAGTTCGATCCTTCAGAAGCAAAACGGCTGATCTTGGACGAGCAAGTCACTCAGCTCTACGGCGTGCCGATGATGTTCCAACTGTTCCAAGACAGCTGTCAAAAGGAAGATCTTAGCTCAGTAACCTATTGCTTCTCAGCGGCCGCAACATTGCCGATCCAGGTAGGTAGCCGCTGGCAGGACAAGTTTGATCTGCCGATCCACGAGGGATATGGACTGACCGAGACTTCGCCTTTCGCCAGCTACAATCATCGAATCAAATTCACGCCAGGATCAATTGGCACGCCGATTGACTGCGTGGAAATGAAAATTGTTAACTCAGAAACCGGTGAAACTTGCGGGCCGGGTGAACTCGGCGAGATCGCAATTCGCGGGCCCAATGTGATGCTTGGCTATTGGAATCGTTCCGAGGATACTGCCAACGCAATTAAAGACGGTTGGTTTCACTCGGGTGACATTGGTCGTCAGGGTGACGACGGATTTTTCTATATCGTGGATCGGGTCAAAGACATGATCTCCGTCGGCGGCCAAAAAGTTTACCCCGCCGAAGTGGAACGAGTGGTGCTCAATCATGCTGGTGTATCGCAGTGCGCTGTCGTTGGCTTGCCCGATCCGGTATTTGGGGAGAAAGTCGTAGCGTTTCTGGTTGCCAGTCCATCCGGTCTTAACGACGGCGAACAACTAATCCAGGAAGTAAGAACGCTCGCTTCAGAAAATCTCGGCAACTATAAAGTCCCAAGGGAGTTCATTCTGATTGATGAGTTGCCACGCAATCCTTCGGGAAAAATCCTAAAAACGAAACTGGCCAAACGCGAGCGCAGCCAAAGCGATCCCGCAATTCCCAACGACGATTCATCAGGCGGATCCAAAGCGAAACCGGCTTTGTCTTCCCAAGCCAACCTTCGACCTGCGACGCTTCGAAATCAACTCAAGTCTGCTTTCTCAGCCGACCAGTCCAAAATCTCCGTCGGCTTTGTACAAAACCTGGTTCAGGCGATCACCGGTGCTGATGAACTTCCAGAAGAAGACGTGCGGTTTCTGGATGCGGGACTCGATTCGCTGATGGTTGTCGAAATGAGTTCTCAGGTTCAAATTGAAGTCGGCAACGACGTCGAGATTCCGGCAACGCTCGTTTTTGACTATCCGCGAATCAACGATCTGGCGGAATTTTTGCTGACGACGATTAACAGCGAAATGGATCAGGTTAGTACTCAAACTGAAACCAAAACATCCAAACCTCCGAAAACTCATTTTAATTCCAGCCCAAACGTAGAAAAGGAGATAGCTTCCATGTCCGAGGAGCAAGCGCTGGCCGAGTTGATGAAAGAACTGGAGGCCTAAATTCGAGTTTCGCTCCGAGGATGTGAATTTTTAAAATGCTTGGAACAATTAGTGCGACTGGAAACCCGAAGCGTCAGCGAGGAGTCACGATGATCCCTGGTATTCCTCGCTTACGCGTCGGGTTACCAAAAAATCACAACCGCTCGCGATTAGTGCGACTGGAAACCCGAAGCGTCAGCGAGGAGTCACGATGATCCCTGGTATTCCTCGCTTACGCGTCGGGTTACCAAAAAATCACAACCGCTCGCGATTAGTGCGACTGGAAACCCGAAGCGTCAGCGAGGAGCCGCGATGATCCTGGTAATCCTCGCTTACGCGTCGGGTTACCAAAAAAAATCACAGCCTCTCCACGAAAGGCGACTACGACTTTCTGACTGACGAACTTAAGCCCAAACTTTTTCAGAGGAAACCTAGAGCAAAAACGAATGACATCCGACCCTCAAAACCTCTCTCCCAACAAACAAGCCCTGCTTAAAATCCGTGAGCTGAAGCAACAGCTCGCCGAGGCGCAGTCTGACAATGGCGAACCGATCGCGATCGTGTCGATGGCTTGCCGTTTCCCTCGCCACTCGATCACTCCCGAAGCGTTCTGGCAATCGTTGCTTGATCAAACCGATGAAGTCCGGGACATTCCCGATGACCGCTGGGATCTCGACGCATTCCACGACGACGATCCGGAAGTGCCCGGGAAAATGTATGCCCGCCGAGGCGTCTTTTTGGACGACTTGGACAAAATGGACCCAGAGTTTTTCGGCATCTCGCCGCGCGAAGCAACTTGGGTCGACCCTCAGCAAAGGCTACTGTTGGAAGTTGGCTACGAAGCGATTCAACGAGCTGGTTGGACTCCCGAAGCGATTGGCGAGTCGACTGGCGTATTCGTTGGCTGGATGCACAACGACTATCAAAACGAAGCCAGCGATTCTTTCCTCAACCTCAATCCTTACATTGCCACCGGCGCCGCGGGAAGCTTTCTTTGCGGGCGATTGGCCTACTACCTTGGGCTACAAGGCCCCAGTGTCGCGGTGGATACCGCTTGCTCTTCGTCACTGGTTGCACTGCATCTTGCGATCCAAAGTCTCCAGCGACGCGATTGTGACCAGGCCCTCGTCGGCGGCGTCAACGCGATCTGTTCACCAACGACTAACATTTTGACTTGTAAGCTTAAAGCCCTCTCGCCGACCGGCCAATCGCGAGCCTTTGATGCAGCAGCCGATGGTTATCTGCGCGGTGAAGGCTGCGGAGTCGTAGCGTTGCGACGCTTGTCAGACGCGAAAAACAATGGCGACTCCATTCTTGGGATTATTCGCGGGTCTGCGGTGGGACACAACGGATTCAGCAGCGGACTGACTGCCCCCAATCCCAAATCTCAAACCAAGGTCATTCGCCAGGCGCTCCAAAGAGCCAATATCGATCCCAATCAGGTCGCCTACCTCGAAGCCCACGGCACGGGAACGGAGCTTGGCGATCCAATTGAAATCCAGGCCGCCGCCGCTGCGTTGGCTCAAGATCGTCCGTCTGAAAATCCTTTGCTTGTCGGTTCAGTCAAAACCAACATCGGCCACCTCGAAGCCGCATCGGGCATGGCTGGTTTAATCAAAGTCTTACTGTCAATCCAGCACAATAAGATTCCCGGTCAACTGAACTTTGAGAATCCTAACCCTCACATCCCCTGGGACAAACTTCCTGTCAAAGTCCTTACCCAGGCGACCGACTGGCCTCAGTCCGAACGCCGTATCGCAGGCGTGAGCGCATTTGGAATGAGCGGCACCAATGCGCACGTGGTAATCGAAGCGCCCGATCCAATCGCATCGCAGCGGCCGGATTCTTCCGATGGACGATCCCAAACGGCAGCGACCAAATCGCCTCAACTGATCGTGATGAGCGGCAAAAGCGTTTCCGTCGTTCAGGCTTTGGCCGAGGAATATGCTCGCACCCTGGCGGCCGATCCATCGTTGAAACTTTGTGATGTTGCGTTCACCTCTGGAACCGGCCGCAGCCATTTTGAACATCGCGCCGCCGTGGTCGCCAGGGACGACGAAGCGATCAAGCGATTAAAAGCCGTCTCGCGCGAAACCGTGTCCGACGATGCCTTCATCGGCAGTGGACGTCGAGCACCCAAGATCGCATGGCAATTCACCGGTCAAGGTTCGCAGTACGCGGGCATGGCCAAGACGCTTTACCGATGCCAACCCGTTTTTCAGGAAGCCATTGATCGTTGCGAAGAACTGCTTCAGGAGTTGCGTCAGGAATCATTGTCCGAAGTCCTGTTCGAAGACAAAACCAAAATTCACAACACCCATTGGACCCAGCCAGCAATCTTCGCCGTCCAAATGGGCTTGGCCCATCTGTTTGAGAGTTGGAACTTGAAACCGGACGTTGTCCTGGGACATAGCGTTGGCCAGTACGCTGCCGCCTGTGTTGCCGGGATTGTGAGTTGGGAAGACGGCTTGCGTTTGATCAGCGAACGAGGTCGCTTAATCGGCCAGCTGCCTGCAGGCGGAAAGATGATGGCGGTCTTCGCTTCAGCCGACGTTGTAACCAACCAAATTGAAATGGTTGATGATGTTTCATTGGCTGCACTCAATGGTACACATATCGTCGTCAGCGGCACTGAGTCAGCGATCAGCAAGCTGGAATCACAATTTGCCGAAAAGAAGATTCGCACCAAATTGCTGCAGACCTCGCACGCCTTCCACTCGGCGATGATGGATCCGGCCCTCGAACCATTCCGAGCCTTCGCTGACGACATCTCTTTCAGCCCCGCGCAATTGCCGCTGATCTGTAACGTCTCTGGAAAACCGATCGCGGTCGATCAAACTTTGGATGGAAACTATTGGGCGAGCCACATTCGCAACCCCGTCCGGTATTCCGAAAGCATCGAAGCGGCCAATGAACTTGGGTGTGAGCTTATTCTGGAGCTTGGTCCGCAATCCGTTTTGACGCGCATGGCAGCGGCGAACTGGAAACACCCGTCAACAACTTTGATCAGTTGTTTGCAAAAAGACGGTGACGACGAAAGTTCGATTTTAAAAGCGGTTGGGCAACTTTATGTTCACGGTTTGACCCCAGACTTCGCAGCGATCCACCAAGCTCAGACTCAAGCAAGCCAATCCGAAACTAGTGCACGCCGGGTGTTGTTACCAACTTATCCTTTTCAGCGGCGCCGGTTCTGGGGTCCAGACAAGCCTCGTGCGTTCCACGCTCAGTTCCATACGGCTCATCCATTGCTTGGCGGGGAAGTCTCGCTGGCAGGCGTAGAAAACGAATCGCGATACGAGAGCTTCATTGAAATGGACTCGCCGCCCTGGCTGCCCGATCACGAAGTCATGGGTAACGTCGTTTTACCTGGCGCGGCCTACGTTGAAATGGCATTGGCTGCGGCCAAGGCTGACCAGATCGAGGACATTGCTTTCGAACATCCGCTACGACCGACCTCTCGAACCTGCCTGCAAACCATTGTTCGCAAATCCGCAGAGCAGCGAACCATCGAAGTGTTCTCGTCTCCGTCTGAGTCAACATCCTGGACTCGTAACTTTACCGGTAAGATTGTTTCAGTTGAAGACGCGCAGACACAGCCCGTCGATCGCGCTGCAATTGAAGCGGAGTGCACCGAGTCGGTCACGCCCGAGAACTTTTATCTTAAAATGACTGAGCTTGGGCTAAACTACGGACCCAAGTTCCAGACGATCGAGTCGCTTCGATTCTCGACAACTCAGGTCCTGGCTCATCTGAGAACCAATGGTGACGTTCGTGGCTTTACGGTTCCACCCACGCTTCTCGACGGGGCGCTGCACTGTCTTGCGGCGGGATTGCTGCGCGAGGACGATGGCCACTTGTTCTTGCCAGTTGGTATCGGGCGAGTGCGTTGCTTCGAGACGATCGAGAACGAGATCTGGTGTCACGCGAGCTGGAAACAAAATGAAGGCAAGATCCGCACGGCTGATTTGGTGCTCTTCAACGAAGCTGGCAAGGTTGTTCTCGAAATCGAAGAGCTGAAAGTCCAACAGGTTAGCATTGCTGCGCTACGTCAAATGAGCGGCAGTGGGTCAGAACGCTTAATCTACGAACTCAACTGGGAGCGTTTCCGCTTACCCGCGGCCAGTACGGGAAAGAAAAAATGGCTAATCGTTCGCGGTCAGAACGACTCCGCAGCGACTCGCGTTGTCAAGGAGCTAAAAGAGCAGAGCCACGATGTCGTTGAAGTGTTGATCAGTTCGGAGGGACAACTTCAACAGGAAAACGGAACTCGCTTTTCGATGTGCAGCGAGTCAGCCGAGAATTGGACGGCACTTTTCAATCAATTATCAACCGAAGAAGCCCCTTATGCTCCCGCGGGTATCGCCTGGTTCACAACACCGGATCAGAATTCGCGAACCAAAGCGAACTGTAGCGGCTTGCTGAATCTGACATCGACTCTCGCCGCCCGACAACAACGGCAAATTGAATGCGGCCTTCAGCTGATCACCACCGACGCGATTACGACTGACACCGAGCCCGTTGTCGCAGCCGATCAGACTCAGTATTGGGGACTGGGGCGAGTGATCGGCGCCGAACAACCCGGATACCGATGTCGCCTGATCGATATGGCGTCGCATGAGCTCGAAACCCCGGAAGCGATCGCAGCTGTCGTTGATATTTTGCTGACCGAAACGCGTGATAACCAGTGCGTCGTTCGAGAAGGTCAGGTTTTGGTCCCGCGGATGAAGCGGTCTTCGCTCAAGTCACGAGGTAAATCCGAATTCAAAGTGGACGATTCAGGTAGTTTCCTGATCACCGGCGGTTTGGGAATGCTCGGTCGACAAGCCGCGAAATGGCTGGCCGAAAACGGAGCCACTCAAATCGTGCTTGTTTCGCGACGCACTCCCGACGAGGCTACCCAGGGCTTCCTTGATACGATCTCCGAATCTGGATGCGAAGTCATCGTTCACTCCGCTGACATGTCGTCGCGCGAATCAGTCGAAACCATGTTTGCAAGGTTTGGGGATGATATCAAACCGCTTGCGGGCGTCATCCACGCTGCCGGAGTTCTGGACGATGGTCTGATTGGCGATCAATCCTGGGAGCGTTTTTCGAAAGTGCTTGCGCCAAAGGTCGTCGGAGCGAGTTTGCTACACGAGTTCACCCAAACGCTTGAGCTACAATTCTTCATACTTTATTCGTCTGCTGCGTCGGTGCTCGGATCACCGGGGCAAAGCAATTACGCGACGGCCAATGCGTTTCTCGATGGCTTGGCTTGGCAGCGCCGCGCACTTGGCTTACCAGCCACCAGTATCAACTGGGGCCCCTGGACGGCCGGGATGGCTGACGATGAACGAATCATCAAGCGGTTGGCATTGTCAGGAATCACGCCGCTTTCGATTTCGGAAGCTCACTCGGCAATGGAAAAAATGTTAGTCGGTGACGTCGTCCAAGCGACCGTGATGGACGTTCAGTGGCAACGGATGCGTATGGGACTCGGCGGTGAGTCGCCTGCGATGCTTGATAAACTCGTTGCGGCCAAACGAAAATCATCGGTGGGCGACTCCGAGTTGGTCGGGAGTCTAAAACGCCTGCGCGGGCCTGCCCAAAGAGAACTGCTGCTCAATACGATTCAACAATCGTTGCAGGGGATTTTATCAACTCCCGACGCGCCCGAGACCGATCGGCCACTGATCGAAATGGGGCTGGACTCGTTGATGGCAGTTGAGTTCGGAACCGAGTTGCAGCAAATGCTGGGCGATCATTTTCCAGTCGGTCCGACGATGCTGTTTGACTACCCAACCATCGACGCGATTACCGATCACGTGTTGGAACTGGTGACCAGCGAATCAGACGCAGCGACCACCGATGCAACTGCAGGCTCAAGCCAGACAGTAGAACAACCGACACGCGTTAGAGAAGACGTTGCCATCGTCGGGATGAGTTGCCGATTCCCCGGCGCCGACAACATCGACGAGTTCTGGCAAAACTTGCTCGATGGTGTTGATTCAGTTCGGGAGATTCCGTCCGATCGCTGGGATATGGATCGGTTTTACAGCGCTGATCGTGCCCCCGGCAAAATGTACACGCGCGAAGGTGGCTTTCTCGATGGCATCGCTGACTTTGATGCGGCTTTCTTCAATATCTCTGATCAGGAGGCTTGCTGGATCGATCCGCAACATCGAATGCTGCTGGAAAATAGCTATCGAGCGCTTGAGGACGCCGGGATTTCGTCGCATCCGCTGACCGATTCCAACGTGGGCGTATTCATGGGGATCATGGGCCAGGACTACGCATTCGTTCCGACCATGGACGATATGGACGTGATCAAACAGTTCCAGGGGGCTGGGCTCTCGCACAGTGCGGGTGTCGGACGGATCAGTTACGTGTTCGGATTCGAAGGACCAAGCATCGCGGTCGATACCGCCAGCAGCAGTTCACTGGTCGCGTTGTTTCAAGCCGTGCGAAGTCTGCAAGACGGCAATTGCAATCTGGCGTTGGCGGGAGGAGTCAACGCGATCCTGGCTCCGGTTAATTCACTGCTGATGTCCAAAGCTGGTTTGCTTTCGCCGGACGGTCGCTGCAAATCGTTTTCCGCCAATGCCGACGGATTCGGTCGTGGTGAAGGTTGCGGCGTGGTAGTTTTAAAACGGCTAAGCGATGCCCAACGCGATGGTGACCGTATCATGGCGGTCGTTCGAGGTGGTGCGGTTGTTCATAACGGTTTTAGTGGCGGCATCACTTCACCCAGCGGTAAAGCCCAAGCACGGGTTATCAGTGACGCACTCAAAGACGCCGGGATTGCGCCTTCGCAAGTTCAATATCTCGAAGCTCACGGTACCGGAACCGAATTCGGCGATCCAATGGAGCTTGGTGCCGCAGCAGGAGTTTACGGCAAAGGCCGCAAGCCCGATCAGCCGCTGCTGGTCGGCTCGGTCAAAGCCAACATTAGTCACTTGGAAGCCGCCGGTGGCGTTTCCGGTTTGATCAAAACCGTACTGGCGA
>CAYSQZ010000050.1:0-1745 GCA_964433035.1 uncultured Pirellulaceae bacterium
CTGAATCGACGCGAGAATCCCAAAAAAACGTTGAAGGATCGCCGAGCGCGAAGAAACCGACGAGCAGGCCTACCGAGCCACTGGCCACACCAAGCCCCAGTGCTGTCCAGTCGACTTTACGACCGGCAAGTAGAATGGAAGCTGCGGCCATCACCATTCCGGTTGCCTGAATGGTGATCGAAAATGAACGAGCAACCGAAGCCGGCATTGCGAGCACTTTTGTAAAAACTGGAAAAGCGATCGCACCGCCGCCCTGAGGTGTAGATCCGGCGACAAAGCTTCCGAAGAGCATTGTGAGCGCAGCCCGCCAGTTATCTACCACCCGGTCGAGGTGGCCACCCAGAACTACGTACAAGATCCAGCCGAGGGTAAAACCCGCCGGAAGCCCCCATACCAGAAAGCGGCGCAGCGGAGAGTGGCCATGTGCAGCAGGCGTTGAGTTTTCGTCGAGTATCGACTCCGTCATTGGGAAACCGTCTGACCTATTCAGCAGCAGGGTCCACAACTCCAGGGTTAAGGCCGACCGTGTTCATCAGCCAGAGCAACGCCGGAGAAGCGACAAAGATCGAGCTGTAGGTTCCCACGATCACACCGACCACCAAAGCGAACGCGAATCCATGAATCGCTTCGCCGCCGAAGAAGTAAAGAATCGAGACCACGATGAACGTCGTTACCGAAGTCAGAATGGTTCGGCTAAGCGTCTGGGAAATGCTCGAATTGATCATCTCCGCTGTAATCTCGGTCCGTTTCCCGCGGACTTCGCGAATTCGGTCGAACACCACGATCGTATCGTTAAGCGAGTAACCAATCACGGTCAGCAACGCGGCGACAATTTCCAGGCTGATTTTAAACTTGTCCACACCCAGGATGCCCAACACGCCAGCCAACCAGTGGCTTAGCGCGATCGCACCAAGCACAATTAATACGTCGTGGATCAACGCGATGACAGCAGCCAAGCCGAACGCCACGTTTTGGAATCTGATCCAAACGTAAGCGATGATGCCCAACAAGCTGGCGATGATCGCAGCCAACGCTTGCAACTGCGTCTGTCCCGCAATCTGACCACCGACTTTACTGGTCGTTGGGAAGTAGGGCTGCTGGTTAAACTTCTTGCCCCAAACGGTCAGGATTCTATCGGCTTCACTTTCCTTGTTAACTTCCATCGTGACATCCCAGTCTTCTGAGATCGTCGAAAGTGGAGACTCGTCTTCGAGTGTATCTTTTGAGTCTACGATGACTTGGTCTTCCACAAGGCCAAGCGACGCGGCTTCGGAGGCTTCGACAATCAAAGCTCGCAACGACTTTCCTGAAATCGCCGGAGTGATTTTCATCGAGCGAGTCACGCGAGTTTCGCCAGACCGTAGGTTAGTGATTGGACCACTGGCTTGAGCATCACTGCCCTGAAAGTCTCCGGCAGCGGATGTGTCTTGAGGTGCTGCTCCAATTGTTGATCCTGATCCCGTTGCACCGGCGGGGGGTGTTTCGACGCCGGGTGTGGCTTCGACACCACCAGGGGGCAACTGGTTTGTGGTATCAATTGGAGTTTGAATGCTGGGGGCAACAACCGTTGGAGTGTTGTTGGTTGTAGCCGGAGGAGTCGTCGTTTGAGGTTCTGTAGTTGGAACTTCAATTGCTGGAATAGCTGGAGTGTTAACAGCTGGAGTTTCAACCACTGGTGTCTGGACCGCTGGCGACTCAACTACTGGAGTCTGGGTCGCTGGCGTTTCAACCACTGGAGTCTGGAC
>CAYSQZ010000050.1:1845-24659 GCA_964433035.1 uncultured Pirellulaceae bacterium
TCAACCACTGGAGTCTGGACAGCCGGAGTTTCAACAACCGGAGTTTGGACTGCGGGTGTTGTTTCCTGAACCACAGCTTCGACTGCGCCGCTGGCTGCTTGAGCCGCCGACTCAACTGCTTCAACAACAGGAGTGTCCTGATAAGTCACGATGCCAAGTGAGGCGGCAGTCATGTTGGCAAAATTGAAAGGAATTGAAAACTTGTTTCGATTCAAGCCCAGAGAAGCACCTGACGCGTCACCGAGATTAACGCCTTGGATTTCTACGTGGTGAAGTTTGAGCTGACCTTCGAATTGCTCCTGAAGAATCTCAGGAAGCTGTTTAAACCGTTCGCCAGACTCTGGGCCCTCCCACGCGGGAAGGTTACTGTCGATTTTGAACGTTCGTTTGTCTTCTCCAAGGGCTGAGACGGTGAACTCAACTTCTTCGTCTTGGTGAGTGATTTCCTGACTGTCCAGCTTGGTAACGATATCTTCTTTACTTTGCGCGTCGTTGAAGACCATTCGTACTGTCGAGCCACCTCGCAAATCGTGGTTGAGGATTTTTGGGCCCAGTGAATACATGCCGATCAGACCGGCAATAATCAATCCCGCAGAAACCAATCCAGTGAATCCTACTTTGTTAAGGAAACTCCACTTCTTACGCTCGAGGATTCGCGTCATGTTCAGCTTGGTGAGCCATCGCTTTCGCTCGAAGATATCGAAAATCAATCGGGCCACAAAAATCGCGGTGAACATCGACATTAAGATTCCGAGAATCAACGTTACCGAGAAACCTTTAATCTGTTCGGTACCAATAACGTACAGAACAATCGCCGTAATCAGCGTCGTAACATTAGCGTCGACGATCGTCGTGGTCGCTTTGTCGAAACCGTTTCGGATCGCCATTCTCAGTGCCGCCCCTCGATCCAGTTCTTCGCGGATCCTCTCGAATACCAGAACGTTAGCGTCGACCGACATACCCACCGTCAACACCAGACCGGCAAGTCCCGTCAGGGTCAGCGGCTGGTTGATCGCCATGACCATCGCGAGGATCAAAATCAAGTTCAGTAGTAGCGCAATGGTGGCGACGATTCCAGCAAAGCGGTAATAGATCAACATAAAGACCAGAACCAGGATTAACGAGCAACCGATCGCCCAAATTCCCTTGTTCTTTAATTCTTCACCAAGGGTCGATTCAATAAAGTCACGACTGATTGGCGATTTGTTGAGCGCAACATCAAGTTTGCCACTTTCCAGATTAATGATCAGCTCATTGACTTCTTCCTGAGTAAAGTCACCTTCAATTACACCATTGCTGAAGATCGCTGAATTAATATTGGGGGCGGAGTGAAGCTGTCCATCGAGAACGATCCCCATCGGGCGATCGATGTTAAGTCGCGTCAACATCCCCATTCTGGAACTACCTGTTTCACTGGTGCTGAAGCTAACGGCAGCTCGACCTCGTTTGTCGGTGGTCGATTGAACTCGAGAAAGGTGTTTACCTTCGACGTTCTGTTCCTCTTCGGGCTGAACGACGAGGACCTGTGGCACCCGCACACCGATGTCGTTCATCTTGTTTGCGAAATCACGTCCCCGAAGATCCGGGTCATTGGAAAGTGAGCCTAGAATTCCTCTCAGTTGATCCGATTCAATGATCGTACCAGAGCTCTTGTCTCGAATGATATTGTTCCCATTAGGCACAAATTTGATCGGAAGAATATCACCAGGATTGGTGGGGCCCTCGGGAATCGCTCGAGCAAGTGCAACCCACACGGCGACCGTGTTAGGGTTTCCATTCTCGTCGACCACGATGGAGCCGCTTTCATCTCGCTCCACGACTTTTCTTCCACGTCCACCATCGGCAGCCATCGCCCTGGCCATTTCTACTTCGGAAGGAAAATCCAGCGAGTTGGCCAGGATCCGAAACTCCAGCTTTCCCGCTTTGACCAAACGGTTCCAGATGTCGTCGGCTTCCTGTGGGTCAACCGAGGGAATCGTGACTTCAATTTTGTCATCACCCAGCGGACGGATCATGATCTCTTTGGTGCCTGATGGGTTAACCCGTTGGATCAACGCCGGAATGATATCTTTGGCTTTGGGAGGCGATCCACTGTTATTTTCATCGAGAAAAGCGTCCAGGTTGAGCGATCCGATCATGTTGATTCCGCCCCGAAGATCAACACCAAGCTTCGGTGGCCACTTGGCCCAAAGCATGAGCGAACCGACGAACAGCGCGATCAAAACAATCGTCATCCGACCGCTGTACTCAGGTACTCTGAGCCCTTTGGTGATCGATTTGGCCAGAAAAATGCCCAAGGCAACCGCTGCGATCAAAAGCAGGAATACAAACCAGCCTTTTTGCCAAAACGGGATTACTGGCGGGACAAGTTCGTTTTGAGCCAATAAAATGGACGAATGGAAAATGGACTCTAACATCCGGATGTTTCCTGAGTGAAAAATGTAGAAATTTCGCGATGCAATTTGTTAACAGTTATTGATCAAAGGTATCCCGTGGGCGAATAAACCGACCACTGACAGAGCCAATCAATCTTTGCCGGGTTTCTCATCTGAGAGCACGCGAATAATCGACTTTGCAAGAACCTGCATCCGAGCGTTGCTACTGTCGTCAATGCGAAGCGTTACATACTCCGCGTCGGATCGATGGTTGACGACTGTCCCAAGAATCCCGCCGGCTGTTACGACGCGGTCGTTCTTCTTGAGGTTCACTAAAAGTTCGGAGGGTTCTGCGTCTTTGTTTGGTTTGGGTCTGGTCATCATGAGGAAATACAACAGCATCGCTCCCATTAAAATGGGAAACATGACGCCTAAGCTCTCAAAGAAACCTTGCTGCTCAGGAGCGCCTGCACCACCGGTCGTATCAGCAACTCCCTGAGCCACCTCGGCAACTGCCTTGGAAGGGGCGACTTGGGTTTGTGCAAGCACATACCAGCAGATGTTGTACAAATTGACCATTGAGTTAGTCTCAGTTTCCGGGTCTCAATCCCGGCTAAAATCCCAAATCCTCAATCAGGTTCTTCCTGACTAAGGTCGTCCATCTAAGGACCACCAAACACGTTCGATTGTTCAATCAGCTGCGTTTCAAATGATGTTTTTTCGTTCGAGCATATTTAAACGCCGAGCAAGCAAGCTGGTCGAGAAATCTCCCGATCCAACCAAGTTACTGGTCGTGTAATTTTTTCCGGAATCTCCCGGAAGGCGCTCGAATTGAAGCCAGCAATGATAAATCTTCCGCCCTACACCAACAAGGCCAAGTATTTATCTAAACTCGTAAATACTCGTACTTTCTGGCTGAGTTCTCCGAGGAGGGGGATTGGAGCTTGAAGCACAATTTACAAGCCGTGAAGGTTCGGAAGGATAGGAGAGGTGCGGGTAGGGTGAGGCTGTGATCTTTTCAAGCCGTTTTGGCACTAGCCACGAATGAACCGCCATTGTCCGTGGCGAGCGCCAAAAGGCCGGTATGCCGGTATTTTTGGCCCATGTTTTTAAAATCACAGCCTCGGAGCCAAGGGCGACTGGGGCAAACATAATGCAGCTTTGGGTCGCTAGGTGGTAGCTATCCTTCGCTTTTGCCGCCGCTCCAGCCGGACATTCGCTCCCGGTAGAAATCCATGAACCGGTCGCTTGCGATCGCTTCTCGGGCTTGGGTCATCAACCGCTGGTAGTAAGCGAGGTTGTGAAGCGAAAGCAGAATCGGCCCCATCATTTCGTTGGCTTTGAACAGATGGCGAATGTAGGAGCGGCTTAAGTGGGAATACTCAGTCTTAACGTCCGCCTGTAAAGGACGCGGGTCACGCTCATGGACCGCGTTTCGAAGTTTCAGGTACCCGTTGTCCGTAAACGCCATCGCATTACGGCCATTTCGAGTCGGCATCACACAGTCGAACATGTCGACGCCACGCCGAACACCTTCGATCAAGTCCTCTGGTCGCCCGACTCCCATCAGGTAACGAGGTTTCTGATCGGGAAGGACCGGACAAGTCACGTCAAGCATTTCATACATCTGCGCAGGCGGTTCACCAACGCTAAGCCCGCCGATTGCGTATCCGGGAAAATCGAGGTCAATCAATTGCTCAGCACACGAAACGCGAAGCTGAGCATCGAGGCCCCCTTGCACGATGGCGAATTGAATTTGCTGCTCGTGCGAGTGTGCTTCTTTGGAGCGTTTGGCCCAGCGTACCGAACGTTCCATCGCGTCTTTGATGTTCGCAGTCTCGTTGGGAAGTGCAATAACGTGATCGAACACCATCGCAATATCGGAGCCCAGTTCCTGCTGGATCTGCACACTTCGCTCCGGCGTCAGTTCAACTTTTGAACCGTCGATGTGAGAGCGAAACGTTGCCCCGTGTTCGGTGACTTCGGTTATCTGAGCCAAGCTGAAAACCTGAAATCCACCACTGTCGGTCAGCATCGGGCCGTCCCAACCCATGTAGTTTTGCAATCCCCCAAGCTCCTGGATCAGTTCCGATCCGGGGCGAAGGTCCAGATGGTAGGTATTGCCAAGGATGATCTGAGCACCGGTCGATTTAACCAAGCCGGTGGTCAATCCTTTCACTGTCGCGCAAGTGCCAACAGGCATGAAGGTCGGTAATTCAATGACTCCTCGGGGCGTGGTCAAGCGACCAAGTCGCGCGCCACAGTGCTTGTCGACGTGAAGCAGTTCAAATTCGAAACCCGGTTTGTTCATCGGTAATTCAAGCCAAGCAAGATTGGTCGTGAAAAAAGCCCAGTTGCAAATGCGACTGGGCTTGGGGAATTTAGTCGTGGGTTAATCAAAACAGCCGACGCTGCGTTTTACTCACCACGCAGTTTGAGGCCGTTCTGGGTAAGCTTTTCCCGAACTTCTGTCAGGCTTGTCACACCAAAGTTCTTACACTCGAGCAGGTCATCCATCGACTTGCGAAGCAGTTCGCCGATCGTGGTCAGTCCCAAGCGAGTCATGCACTTACGGGCACGAACGGAAAGGTTGAGATCCGAAATTGGACGGTCGAGCAGGATTTGCTCTTCGGGGCTCATGTTGCTGGTGTCGACTGGCTCGTCATCGGCTTCTTTCTGATGTGCAAACTGGCCGATCATGAGTCCCTTGTTGGACATCATTTCGCGAATTTCGATCAGCGACGTCTCGCCAAAGTTCTTGCTGTTAAGCAGTTCCATCTCAGAGACTTTACAAAGATCGCCAAGCGTGAAAATGCCCATCTTTTGAAGGCAGTTCCGGCTGCGAACCGAAAGCTCAAACTGAGCAATTGGAATGCTCATGACGCTGGCAATCTGCTGCAGGAGTTTCTCCTGACGGTGATCGTAGTGCTCGTCCATCGAAGCAATCGCATCACTCTTGTAAAGCAACGCTCGAGGGTGAGTTGGAAATGATTCCAGAATCCGATCGAAGCAACGAGCAGCGCGCTCGTACTGATCATGGTCCTCATAAAGAAGACCCAGGTTGAGCAACGCACCGACGTTGGCCGGAAATGCGGCAGCGGCTCGTTGGTAAAGCTCCATCGCTTTCTCATCGTTGCCGCGACGATCGTTTTCAAGCGCCAATCCAAACAGTGCGCCAGGATGTGTGTCTTCGAGTTCGACGGCTCGTTCGTAAAGCTTACAGACTTCGTCAGGGTTGTCGCTCATCGCAGCGATCGTGGCACCGCGTTGATACAAGTATTCAGCGGTTTGCTCAACCGGTCCAAACATGTTGTCCAAGATCGCCATCGCAGCGGTGAGGTCTTTTGATTTACGCTTAACCTCCGCGACTGCGATCTGACATTGATCGGCGTTGTAACCAGCTTTTTGAGCTGACTCGTAGGCAGTGATCGCCTCATCATAATTCTCCAACGCAAAATGTGATTTGCCTTGGTAGAAATAAGCCAGCGCACCACCGTCGGCATTACCCAGAGTTGTGATGGCGTTTTCGAAATCGCCAATTAGATACTGGCAGACGCCGAGCCGGACTGAAGTCGCAGGGCTGCGCTCGGTTTGACCCTCAAGCACTTGCGTGACTTCTTTCAAGTTCGGAAACTGCGAAAAGTCGTTGCAGATCCGGTTTGAGATGACGGAGATTTCGTTGGGGCCGAATGAACTGTTGGACAGCAGGATGTCTTTCAATTCGATTTCCGGAACTTGTGTCATTAAGTAACCTCTGAGCAAGCAATGACTAAAAAGCCATTATGGTGATGCAAAAGAAAAAGAGGATCGGCGCAATTGCGTCCAAGCCCCACTTTACCAACCCATAGTTTGGCATTTTTCCGAGAAAAAGGCAACGGGCAAGTTGGGTGTCGCGGCACCGGAATGGGGCGATTAGGGCTGGAAATTGCATCTCCTGAGCCTTGGGGCTTTAATCCTGACCAAGTTTCGCCACGAGGCACAGGTCCTGATCGAAGGCGACTTTAACCGATGCGTCAAACGGTTGTGTTTGGTTTGGGTGATTCGGGAGCTGGAGCGTTAGTCCGGTCCAAGTAGCGGACCGAAAATCTGGACGTTATCCAAACACCGTTTGCCAAATGTAATTCAGGTCATTCATGAACGAATAGTTCTTGACGTATTCCTTATTGATCTCAACCTTCTGCGGCCAAATCACGTTATCGCTGTAATCTTCCGGATCATCAACTCCAGCCAGAAGCTCGTCCTCATTTCGAAACGCGATCGAAGCTGGTCCGGTAATGCCGGGCCTGAGCGTGAGCAGGATGCGGTCTTCGCCTTCGAGGGCATCGAGAAATCCAGGCATGTCGGGCCGAGGACCAACCAGACTCATGTGACCCAGCAAGACGTTGAACAGTTGCGGCAGTTCGTCGATCTTCAACTTACGTAGGATACGCCCGATCTTGGTGATTCGAACATCCGAATCGGAGGTGACACAAGTCGTGACGCCGGCCACCTCACGCATCGAACGGAGTTTATACATCGGGAACATCTTCCCGTGTCTACCGACTCGGTGATGGACGAAAAGTCCGTTAGCGCGAGTACTGTACGCCGCTAGTACCCAACCAATTAAAATCACAGGCCACAGTACGAGCAATCCCAAGGCCGAGGCAACGATGTCCAGGATGCGTTTGGCAATCCGCTGGGAGAGAGACAACGGTTGAATCGTCACGTCAAAAATCCATCCTTCCCGGTATATTGCAAAATTCGAAAGAGCTTGGAGTTGGGTTTGTGGAGCTGGGTTTGGTTGGCCTTAAACTGTAGCCACACTCGCCGGAGCTTGGAAGACCGCCGGTCAGGTATTGCAAATGTGCTGGCTTTGCAATGTGCTGGCTTTATTAGATGGCTTTTATAGGTAACCAAGTTGTCGCAGCAGTGGGCCGGCGTGGACTTCAATTTCCGCCAAATCTTCTTTGGATAAGTGACGCTTCCAATTGCCAACGCTTTTCGAAGAGACGCCTTGTGCGAGAGACTTCAGTAAAGGTTCGTCTACCTCAGCGCCCAAAAAACGGCAAGCATCAGCCAGCCCCGCAACCGGTTCTGCGGTAAATTCTTCATAGCGAATGGTCAGCAGCTGCTCAGGCGGGACTTCTTTTAACTGCTCCAAAGCCGAGGCAACGCTTGCTTGCCATTGAATTGCACAGCCCACCGCCAAAGGATGATTGACAAATACTTCGTCCATGCCCTTAAAACGTGGCCCCCAAGTCGACAATCGCTTCTTGCCAGCAAAAATTCGATACAACCTGGCCTTGAAGTAATTGAAGCCGTAAAACGGAATATCGGAAAGCGGAACGTAGCGAGCTTTTTTCAGGATGTAGGGCAAGTCAAGCTTGGCGTTCCATCGCAACGCCGCTGAAGAAGCGACGTCTCGCCCGTCACGAATGATGTTAATAAACTTGGCTTGGGGGAGAACTTCGTGAACAAATCCGCACCGCAGCGTAGTGGCACAGGTTTTCTCAACGATCGTGTCGGAGGCCTTGCGAGGGAGTTTTGCGATCTGGCGGCGGATGTAAGACTTCGTTTTGTCATCGGCCATCTCACGGGAGAATTCGTCCGTCGGAAAGTCGCGATTACCATGTCGCCAGACGTAGTTAATTTCGTCGCATGGCCATGTAACAAAGCCAGGCAATTGCACGAGCAGATCACGAAGCATGTTGGTGCCGCTACGGGCCGCGCCAACGATGACTACTGGCGGTTGCTCATCAAGCGAGCTTGGAGGATGTTGAGACACTTCAATTTATCTGGGCTTGTGGGATTTATGGATTGGGCCAAGTCACTGACCCGAGCTGGTTCGACCCACTGCAATCCGACGAGTGAAATGTGATCGCAGCACTATCCAGTATGCTCAATTTTCTAAGCATTGTCAGGAGAGTGTTGAGAGTGTTTTCCGCAATTCATCAGTAGCTAAATCAATCGAAATGACCTAGAGCTTGCTTTTCCCAATTGGCTGGGCCAATCATACACTAAGCGGCAGCCGGAAGAGGTCCGGGAGCAGTTTCTCGTCGAAGCGTCGATCGTGATGGGTAACGCTCTGACAGATATTCGATTTGGTACTAATTTACAATCGGATGTTAACTCGCAACGGTTGCTTTGATGATGTCGCAAACACGTGTGACATCGTCACTTGTCATGATGGTTCCGCTGGGCAGGCACATTCCATTCCGGTGGATTTCGTCAGCCACGGCTCCGCCAACGACTCGATTGTCGGCGAAACAGGCTTGGGTGTGCATCGGCTTCCAGACAGGACGAGACTCGATATTTTGTTCTTCCAAAGCCGCGATGACCTTGATCGGAGTCGTACCGGTTTCGTCACCAAGTCGTATTATTGTCAGCCAGCGATTGCAGCGACCAAACTCGGCTTCTTTGAGAAAGCTGATTCCGGGGAAGTCTTTCAATTGTTCTTCGTACTGGGCGTGAATCGATCGCTTTGCTTCGACGCGATCTTTGAGGACTTCCAGTTGGCCCAGCCCAATCGCGGCCAGAATATTACTCATCCGATAGTTGTAACCGACTTCAAGGTGCTCGTAATGAAGCCCTGGCTCGCGTGCCTGAGTCGACCAGTGATGGCACTTATTGATCAGTTGCTCGTCGTCACTGGCGACCATACCGCCGCCCGCCGTCGTGATGATTTTGTTGCCATTGAATGAGAACGCAGCGATCTTGGCCGAACGGCCTACGCAGCGACCTTTATACGTCGCACCCAACGATTCGGCGCTGTCGCAAACCACTGGAATCCCATGCGGTTCGCAAATCTCTACAATCCGATCAAGGTCACAGGCTTGTCCATAAATGTCTGTCGGAAGCACAGCCGCTGGTGGCGTTCCCGCTGCGACGAGTCGTTCGACTTCCTCCCGCAATACCTCGGGGTCCATGTTTCCAGTTTCGTTTTCACTGTCAATGAATACGAGTTCAGCACCCAAGTATGCCGCTGAGGCAACACTGCCAATAAACGTAAATGTTGATGCCAGGACGGTGTCGCCACGACCGACGCCTACACTGCGAAGCGCCAAATGCAAACCAGCGGTCCCATTGGAAACCGCTACACAGTGCTTGTATCCGGTCAGCTCACGAAACTTTTCTTCGAACTGATTAAGCTGCGGTCCAACTGGCGCGATGTAATTTGACTTAAACGCTTCCTTGATATATTCAATTTCCTTACCTGACATGTTCGGCGCCGAAAGAAACATGCGCTTAGGTTTGCTCGTAGTTGGGCTCATGTGTGGAGGACGAATCTTGGAGAAGGAGATTTTTGAGTTCACACTTCCGCTAAGCGTTTCAGGCGTCGGTGGAGTAGTGGGATGCTGCTGCATATAATTCTAACAAGAAAACCATCGAATTTGTCGAATCTCTTGTCCTTAAAAATCTTACGAATGCTTAAGTGAGGAGGGGCTGGGATTGGCAGGACCTTGAGACGAGTCAGGTTTGATAGAAATCGGCAATTCGTCCGAAGATAAGTAGGAAATTTTGAATCTGCCTCAATGTGCGGGTGCACTAAAATCGAGCTGAGGTCGGTTTTCTTCAGTTTTAGTGCCAACCAACAGCCAAGGGCAGAGTTGAATGCTGATAGGGACAGCAATCAATGGAGTCACGATTGGTGCTATGGGGCCGTTTTTTTCGGTATTGCGGTTTTTGCTGATTGTTGTACCGATAGCAATTCAACGTTGTCGGGTTTGAAGACGGAGGATTACCAGGAAGTTGGCTAATTCGTTTCTCTTGATTTTGAAGGCCGCGCGCGCAGAGCCGCGTAGCAAATGTTCAGGGAAGGTTCTACAGGTGACCTCAATCGCTCCATCGAACTTTGCTGGTTGTGCCTGAGCAGGGACTCTGCGTCTCTGCACGGGGTCTTGTCTGCGCAAGAGGATACTTTCGCAGCAATTCTCTTCTAGTCATTATCCGCACGGAGAACCGAGACAAAAGCTTTCTGCGGAATGTTGACGCTGCCAAACTGCTTCATTTTGGCCTTTCCCTTTTTCTGCTTTTCAAGCAACTTTTTCTTTCGAGTTACATCGCCGCCGTAGAGTTTTGCCGTCACGTCTTTTCGAAACGGGGCGATCGTGGAGCGGGCGATAACCGTTCCGCCGATAACACCTTGAACCGGGATTTTAAACTGGTGTCGAGGAATCTCTTTGGCTAGTCGCTCGCAATAATGAAGTGCGCGGGGTCTGGCTTTGTCTCGGTGAACCAGATACGAAAGCGTGTCCACAGGCTCTTTGTTGACCAGGATGTCGACTTTGACGACATCAGTCTTGCGATACTCAATCGGATCGTAATCGAAGGAGCCGTATCCGCGCGTGATCATTTTCAGTTTGCCGTAGAAATCAAACAGCACTTCGCCCAACGGCATTTCGCTGATCACCTCGATCCGACCCACCGAAAGGTAATTCATTGTTTGGCTTTCGGAACGATGTTCACGGCAAAGCTCCATCACCGGGCCGACGTGCTCTTCTGGCGTCAGGATGGACGCTTTAATGTACGGTTCGGTGCACGCTGCGATACTCATCGGTTCGGGCCAATAGCTGGGATTGTCGCATTCAACCACCGAGCCGTCGGTCAAAGTCAATTTGTATTTGACCGAAGGCGCCGAGATCACCAGCCCGATGTCGAACTCGCGTTGGAGCCGTTCTTGGATCACATCGAGATGCAAAAGCCCTAAAAAGCCGCAACGGAAACCGAAGCCCAGTGCCGCCGAGGAATCCTTCTCATAGGTCAGGGCGGCATCGTTGATCGCCAGCTTGTCGAGTGCTTTGGTCAGGTCGACATACTGGTCGGTGCTCATCGGATAGATCGAAGAAAATACGACTTGGCGGGCTTCTTGATAGCCGGGGATGGGCTCGTCAGCTGGCCGGTCGACCAGTGTAATCGTATCGCCGATCTCGATGTCTTGAACGCTTTTGACTCCCGCGACGATGTATCCGACTTCGCCCGCGCTAAGCGATTCTTTGGGCACCAGTTTCAATTGGTTGTAGCCCAGTTCATCAACCTTAAAGTCACGGTCGGCGTGCATGAAGTGAATCACGTCTTTGGGTTTGAGCGTGCCCTCCATCACGCGGCATTGCAGGATGACGCCACGGAATTTGTCAAAATGAGCATCGAAGACCAATGCCTTCAAGGGAGCGTTTGGGTCGCCCGTGGGCGGAGGAAGCTTCTCAACAATTCCATTAAGTACCTGCTCGACTCCGACACCAGTTTTGGCCGAACAAGGGATCGCCACAAACGGATCGAGTCCCAATTCGGCATCGATCGCCTCGCGGGCTTTGTCTTCATCAGCTGACGGGAGGTCAATCTTGTTAATGATCGGGAGCAATTCGAGGTCGTGTTCCAATGCGAGGTACAGGTTGGCGACCGTTTGGGCTTCGACACCCTGAGAGGCGTCAACGATGATCAACGCGCCATCACAAGCCATCAAGCTACGGCGTACTTCATGCGAAAAATCAACGTGGCCAGGCGTGTCGATCAAGTTAAGCAAATAGTCCTGACCATCGGAGCCTTTGTAGTCCAGCGTCATCGTGTTACTTTTGATCGTAATGCCACGTTCGCGCTCGATGTCCATCGAGTCCAGCATCTGTTCGTGCAGTTCGCGCTGCGTCACGCCATCACAGGTTTGGATAAGCCGATCCGCCAGCGTCGATTTTCCGTGGTCGATGTGGGCAATAATACAAAAGTTTCGAATATGTTTCATGCCGTAGTTTTATCAGAATCCTGCGAAAAAGGCACTCAGGATAAATCGCTTGAATAACCCTCCAGAACTATCACAATGATACTACGGTCTGTGGCCATGGATTGCTGCGGTCCTTTCTTCTATCTTAAAAAGACGGTGAACTGGATTAGTCCAGCTATATGGCGAGGATCAATTGTGTCGCATCAACTTCGTCGCTCAAATCGAACTTTATTGGCCTATTCGAAATTAGAGCCAAAAAATCTCCTGGCGACCATTTCATTGGTCCAAGGTGAACTAAGGATCATCGGGACGCTCGGAGACGATGTTGTCCGAATCGACGTTTCGGGTGACAACGAAGCAGCAGTGAACTTGACCGTTACCGATGGCCAACAACAAGAGGTCTTTGCCAGATCGGATGTTGATTCGGTGGAGTTTTTTGGTTTGGCTGGCGATGACAGTCTCAACTACCAAGGTTTTTCCAGTTTCGATACCGCGAGTCTTGATCTTCTGGGTTTCTACGGCGGCTTGGGAAACGATGAGTTTACGATTCGCGAAGATGAAGGTCGCATCGATGAAGTGATTGCTATTGGCGGTGGTGGAGATGATTTACTGCAAAGCGACACTTTGCAACCGGGTGAGTCGCGGGCAGCAGTCAGGTTTTTTGGTGGTCAGGGCAACGATACTTTGATCGGCTCTGCTTCTGATGACACGCTCGTGGGCGGCTTGGGAGAAGACACCTTATCTGGATTGGCTGGCAACGATCGTCTCTTTGGCGGTGGTGGCGACGATGAAATCGATGGCGGGTTTGGCGATGATGTTATTCAGGGCGACTCGGGAGCTGATGACCTTCACGGCGGCGATCGGGAACTGGCGCCACCCGACGACGACACTCCGGTTTTAAGCGGCGATGATTTGATCTTTGGCGGCAACGGAGATGATCTGATCGATGGTAGTGACGGTGTCGATCGGTTGTTCGGTGGGCTCGGTAACGACTCCAGTTTCGGTGGTCCGGGCGATGACATCATCAATAGTGGCGATGGGGCGGACGAACTCTTTGGCGGCCCCGGCAATGATATTCTTGTTGGTGGTGTCGGTGACGATTTGCTCAATGGGCTTTCGGGCAATGATTTTCTCGATGGCCAAGATGGTAATGACCGGCTCTTTGGAATCAGCGGCTCGAATTTTCTTCTGGGTGGCAACGGCGACGATGTGCTTCTGGGCGGTAGCGGATTTGATACCGTCTTTGGCGGAGCCGGTATCGACTCGCTCGGTAACTCACTCGAGGACGATACGGATTTCACTGAAGGCGAAGACCTCACTAACATCCAGTTGGAAGATTTTGTTGGGCTTACTCTTGACGACGCAGTTTCTCTGGCGGAATCAGTCGATCGCCCATCGAGAATCATTTGGATCAACGGCGTTCGTCAAGCGACGACGGCTGGCGTAGTTCCAATCCGCCTGAATTTCTCAGTTGAGTTTGGTGTGATCATCGCGGTTTGGACCGACACGGGCAGAATCGCCGGAGACTTTGGTGACGAGAGTTGAAGGGCTGCAAATGGTAACCCGACGCGTCAGCGAATAAACGAGTAATCAGAAAGCCTCTCCTCGAGAATTTGGACGAATACGTTTTGGAAATTCCTTAAACGTGACCCGAATTCATTGGTGGAATCGAATGGGGTCACTCAACGAAACTCAGCGAATTAATCTTCTTCGTGTGAGCCTGTGGACGGCGGGTGGTTTCTTGCTTTTTCGTTCTTTTAAAATCTTCTTTTAAAATCTTAACTGAGCCGTAGTTACCTTAAGGTCTTTAAGGCAACTACGACCGATTTCCTTCATGATTAAACAAATCACTAGTTTCGCCCTGCCATGACACCGCCATCGACATCCCAGACGGCCCCAGTTACCCAGCTCGATTTTTCTGACAGTAGTAACTCGACAACACCGGCGATGTCATCAACCTTTCCGACTCGGCCGACCGGATGAAAAGCGTTGAAACCTTGTAGTGTCTCTTCGATCTTGTCGGGTTCGATAAACGAACCGTAAATCGGTGTAACGACAACCGCAGGAGAAACCGCGTTTGCTCGAATCCCAAATTCGCCAAGCTCCATGGCAAGGTGTTGTGTGAACGCGTGCAATCCCGCTTTGGCCATCGAGTAAGCCGACGAAGGCGTCGCTTTGACAGCCTGCTTGGCCCACATTGAACCGATGTTGACGATGGAGCCACCACCATTGGCCTTCATGTTGTTGGCGACTGCTCGTGTGATCAGGAACAAACTGCGATTCAGATCGTGATAGGTATCAAAATCTTCGCGGCTGTGTTCAAGAAATGGTTTGGGGCAAAACGCTCCAGCAGCGTTGACCAAGTGATTGATATGACCATCGGTTTCGCCAATCGATTTGATGAAGGTGTCTACCTGGGCGTCGTCGTATAGGTCGACGGTCACCGTTTTCACATCGCCTAGCAGTGATAGTTCTTCTTGTGCTACCTGTAGTTTTTCTGCGTTTCTGGCGAGTAGTACGACCGAATGGCCGCCAGCGAGAAGCCGTTTTGCGGTCTCCTTGCCCATTCCGCTTGAACCACCCACGATCAACGTCGACTTTTTGCTATTAAAAACACTCATCTAAATCTCCTTGGAAACTACCAACTGATAGGTAGGTTACGTACTTAAAAAAACACCTACGATTTGACCGTAAGTAAACTAACTAAATTTCGAATAATGGCTGACAGTTGTTCTGGCCCGCCATCGGCGCGGGCGACAAGCAAACCGCCTTCGAAGGCAGCCAATATCATGCTGGCTGAATCTTCGACATTGCCACGAATGGCAAGCGACCCGTCTTTTTTTCCTTCCTTGAGTACCTTTGTCAAAAACTTCACGTTGTCCTGCATAAAACCTTTGACCGAACGGACTGGTCCATCGTCAAGGCTAAACACTTCGGCTGCCAACATCCCGCACAAGCACGATTTGTCTTGATTGCCTGCCTGTAGCGTGCCCTCAAACAAAGCCCCATATCGTAATAGTTTGCCTTTTGCTTTGGCTCTAGAATCCAAGATCTCGGTTAACAACACTCCAAATTCCGCTCGGTATCGCACCAACAATGCCTCCACCAAATCCTGCTTGCTGGCAAAGTGATGGTGAATGCTTGCCTTGCGAATTTTGACCGCGTCACTGATGTCCTGAAAGCTCATACCATTGACACCTCGTCGCTGGATCAAATCCTGCGCGACATCCATGATGTTCGTTCGTGTGTCTTTGCGGATCATTCCGTTAGCCTACCTATCGGTAGGTTTCCTGTCAACCAATGAATCAAAAACTAACAAATTCCAGGAAATGCCGGTTTGCGATCGTGGCTCAGATCAGTTGCCACGAAGTTCGGCTTCGGCTGCGGTGGTGCCTTTACCAAACTCGGTGCACGCATCTGACCGTCGCCATCACGGCTTGGCGTTTAACTGTTTCGTACGTCTGCGACCCGATGTGCGGCGTGACGATACAGTTCGGCGCATATTTTTTTCTGAACTGCATCATCAAGCGTATCGCTGTTGGGCGGATTCAGTTGCCGCTTCTTCCTCGCTCACGCGTCGGGTTACCATTTTCGTTCCGTGCGATTGATAAAATCACAGCCTCGATAGCAGAAGCCCACCACGTCAGTGGTTCGGATGTTTCCTAATCCTTCTTTTTCTTCTTTGACGATTCTGATTTGCTTGACGAACCAGAGTCACTACTTGATGAATCGGATTTGGCTGACGAATCAGACTTGGACGACGAATCTGATTTCTTGTCCGAGGACTCGGATTTGGATGCTTTGTCGGCTTTGGCAGATTTCTTGTAGGAATCGCTACGGTAATCGGTCTCGTAAAAACCGCTGCCCTTGAACATGATCGCGGCACCAGTTCCGAACTGGCGAACCGCCTTTTTCTTTTTGCACTCGGGGCATTTTTTTACTGGATCATCAGTAATCTTTTGGAACAATTCCCAAGCGTGCTCGCAAGCATCACAGATGTAATCGTATGTTGGCATGGTTTCACTCCTTGGCGGGACCCGTAGATACGAACACTTGGGAAGGTCGGATCACTCGATCGTGAAGCTGGAATCCTGGTCGCAAGTCTTGCATGACTACGTTGGCGTCATGTTCGTCGCTAGGTTGCATTTGCAGAGCCTGGTGCATGTTGGGGTCGAAGGGCTGCCCGACGGCTTCGATTTTTTTGCAGCCGTGAGTCTCCAGGGCAGAGTTGATTTGTTGGGCGACCATCTTGACCCCTTCAACCAGACCATCACCATTGGCGTCAGCCTCGTAGGAATCGACGGCACGCTGAAGGTTGTCGAGCGATTCGAGGACGTCCTGCATCACTTTGAGTGGAGCGTACTTGAGCTGGTCCTGCATGTCACGGCGGTTGCGGCGTCGAAAGTTTTCCAGATCCGCGTGGGCCATGAGGACCCGCTTTTCAGCATCAGCGACTTGCATTTGAAGCGACTCAATCGTTGGCTCGCCGCCCTGCCCTGCTTCGTTTGATTCGGCGTGCGCCGCATCGAGAGCTGCTTCAGTTCCCGGTTCGATGTTGGTGGCACTTTCGAAATCAAATGCCGGCTGGTCGGCTTCGTTTTCGGGCAGTTCGGGTTGTTGTGGTTCAGTGTTCATGGCGTCTGATTTTGTCGTTGAGTTATGTCGTTTAGCAGTCGTAACTTTTGGGTTTGGAAGCCGTTTTAAAATTTGAATTTGCGTAGCCGAGTTAGTATTTTTGGGGGAGTTAGCTCTCCGCGGTCGCGAAGTATTCGGTAAGTCGTCTCAAGAAGTTTTTACGTTGGGGAAGGACTTCGGTTTGCTCCAGCTCTGCCAATTGCCGCAGCAGTTCCTCCTGCTCGGAGGATATTTTCTTGGGAGTTTCAATAAATGTCTGAACCAGCAAATCGCCAGTTTGTCCGCCTTGAGGGTTGGGCATTCCTCGACCGCGAAGTTTAAACACTTCGCCGGATTGCGTTCCGCGGGGGATCTGAAGCGAGTCGGGGCCTTCAAGGGTTGGCACTTCAATGTCGGCGCCCAGTGCCGCCTGAGTGTAGGAAATCGGCAACTGCAAAATCAAATTGTTGCCATCGCGGTGAAATAGCTTGTGTCGTCGCACGGAGATGAACGCGTAACAGTCACCGTTGGGTCCGCCATCGGGACTGGCTTCGCCTTCACCCGATAACCTGACTCGCATACCTTCGTCGACGCCAGCGGGAATCGAAACTTCCAGTTCGACAGTCTTCGAGACTTGGCCCTGACCTCGGCAATCGGTACACGGGTCAACGATGATCTTTCCAGCACCTCGGCAAACCGGACAAGTCGTTTGGACTCGCAGAATTCCAGCTGACTGTAAGACTTGTCCACGACCGCCACATTGTTGACATCCGGCGACTTCGCTTCCGGGTTTGCTGCCCGACCCTTCGCAGGTTTCACAGTTGTGCCGCCGTTCGAATTTAAGTGATTTGTCTACGCCACGAGCGGCTTCTTCAAGCGTCAGTTGTACGTCGGCGCGAACGTCAGAGCCACGGCGATTGCGTCGCCCGCCTCTGCCGCCAAACAAGTCGCCGAACATTCCACCGCCACCGCCGAAAATTTCACCAAAGGCGGCAAAGATGTCTTCGGCGTTGCCAAACTGGCCCGACTGACCATCGACACCCGCATGACCGTAGCGATCGTAGCGTGCGCGTTTGTCCTGGTCGCTAAGAACTTCGTAGGCTTCGGCAGCTTCTTTGAATTTCCGGCTCGCCTCTTCATCACCCGGATTGCTGTCGGGGTGAAACTTTACCGCCAGCTTGCGGTAAGACTTGGCGATATCGCGTTCGGATGAATCGCGAGCCACACCGAGCGTTTCGTAGTAGTCGCGTTTTGCCATTTATATTTCCGTCGGGAATTCACAAGCCGCCTCGTGCTGCCTGTTGGATACGTCAGTTTTACTTATTTTGAAAAAACGGACCACTTCAATAAGTGGCCCGTTGGATTTAACCGTGGGACTGTCCCGAAACTGTCATGTCGCCTTTGCGCCAGGCTGTGATTTTTTGGACACTTGTCCAACATTACCAGCCGTGGTCGGTTCATCCGGGGCTAGCGCCCAAACGGCTGGTAAAATCACAAACTCTCCATAAAAGCTTCGTAAGACGCCTAGTTGATCGCGCCTTCGACGCGACGCTTTTGCTTATCATCGTCATCGAAGTTGGAAACCATTGCGTCAGTTGTCAGTAGCAAGCCCGCAATGCTGGCAGCGTTGGCAAGTGCGGTGCGAACCACCTTAACCGGATCGATCACGCCAGCTTTGAGCATGTCGGTATACTCACCAGTGAAAGCATTGAAGCCCTGATTGTTCGCTTTGCCAGCCACGATGTCAGCGACGACCGAACCGTCGATTCCACCATTGTTAGCGATCTGGCGAATTGGAGCATCCAACGCTCCGACGACAATGTCGACACCAACTTTTTCGTCACCCTTGGCTGCTTTGCGAGCTGCAATCACAGCGTCCTTGCAACGCAGCAACGCCACGCCACCACCGGGAAGGATACCTTCTTCGATCGCCGCACGAGTCGCGTGCAAAGCGTCTTCGACACGAGCCTTTTTCTGTTTCATGTCAGCTTCAGTTTCAGCACCGACACTGACCACAGCAACGCCACCAGTTAGCTTGGCCAAACGCTCCTGAAGTTTTTCTTTGTCGTAATCGCTGTCCGACTGCTCGATCTGCTTACGAATCTGGGCGATCCGTGCTTCGATGTCTTTGCGTTTTCCAGAACCTTCAACGATTGTTGTGTTGCCCTTGTCGACGACAAGCTTCTTGGCTGTTCCGAGGTGAGACATTTCGACTTTTTCAAGCTGAATTCCCAGGTCCTCGCTGATCAGCGTTCCACCGGTCAACGTCGCGATGTCGCCCAGCATTGCTTTGCGGCGATCGCCAAAACCAGGAGCTTTAACAGCACAAACGTTAAGCGTGCCGCGAAGTTTGTTGACAACCAACAAGGTCAACGCTTCAGCATCGACGTCTTCAGCGATAATCAGAAGCGGAGCACCGGTTCCACCAACTTTTTCAAGCAACGGAACGAGATCCCGAACGTTGCTGATCTTCTTTTCGAAAATCAGAATGTGAGCGTTCTCCATTTCGCAGTTCATGTCCGTTGGATTGGAGATGAAGTAAGGCGAAATGTAACCCTTGTCGAACTGCATACCATCGACATACTCGACGGTTGTTTCGGCTGTCTTGCCTTCTTCGACGGTGATCACACCGTCCTGGCCGACACGGTGAAGGGCTTCGGCCAAAAGTTCACCGATAAGCATGTCGTTGTTGGCACTGATCGCACCGACGTTGGCGACTTCTTCTTTTTTCGAAACCTTTTTAGACATCGAAACCAGGTGTTCAACCGCAGCTGCGACAGCTTTGTCGATGCCCCGACGAACAGCGGTTGGGTTTGAACCGGCGACGATGTTGCGAAGACCTTCTTTGAAGATCGCACGCGCCAAAACAGTCGCGGTCGTTGTACCATCACCAGCAAGATCGGAAGTCTTTTGAGCGACTTCGACGACGAGCTTGGCGCCCATGTTTTCGAAGCGATCTTCAAGTTCGATTTCTTTGGCAACGGTAACGCCATCTTTGGTAACCGTTGGTCCGCCGAACGACTTGTTGATAATCACGTTACGGCCGGTTGGCCCCATGGTTACTGCAACGGCGTCGGCCAGTGTGTCGATCCCCTTAAGCATGCGAGCCCGGGCGTGATCGTCGAATAGCAATTGTTTAGCCATTTGGAATTTCCTGTGTTGTTTCGACTGAGGTTTGAACGCTCAGTCTCAATGGGTTGGATGTGAATAAACGAATCGCTTAGACGACTTTGGCAAGGATGTCAGATTCACGAAGAATCTTGACGTCGCGACCATCGACTTCGATTTCAGTTCCGCCGTACTTGCCGTAGATGACTTCGTCGCCAACGGATACCGAAAGTTCGCCTCGCTCGCCACTATCGAGAAGCTTGCCAGGACCAACGGCGACGACTGTACCGCGCTGTGGTTTTTCCTGAGCCGCATCGGGGAGAACGATTCCACCAGCAGTTGTTTCTTCAGCAGCCATTGGCTCGATTACAACACGATCATCGAGTGGACGGATTGGAGGGTTTTTAGCCATGATTTATTCCTTATGTTTGATTCAGCCAAGCGTTTTTTGTGGCTGAGAATTGTTTTTGGTTTTTGGTTTTTGGTTTGAAATTTATTAGCAGCCACCGTCGCAAGACAGTGGAGCTACGCTCCGACGAGCGTAGCCAAATTTGAAAGCGGCCCAGTAAACCGAAATGGTTTACATCATGCCGGGCATTCCCATGCCACCCATGCCGCCCATGCCGGGCATTCCACCGCCCATGCCACCCATGCCACCCATGCCACCGTGATCGTGGTGGTGATCGCCTTCTTCTTCCTCAACAGGAATGTCGGCGACCAGCGACTCGGTAGTCAGTAGCAACGATGCAACGCTGCACGCGTTTTTGAGAGCAGTCTTGACGACTTTGGCTGGGTCGATGACACCATCAGCGATGAGGTCACCGTACTCACCTGAGTCAGCGTTGAATCCGTCAGAGGCGCCTTTCATTCCGCGAACGCGATTGACGACAACGCCGCCATCGTAACCAGCATTCTCAGCGATGTAGCGAAGTGGATACTCAAGAATCTTCTTGATAATCTGAACACCAGCTTCTTCGTCGCCAATGAGCTTGCCGACTTTCTTCAAAGCTTTCTCCGCACGCAACAGGGCGATACCACCGCCGGGCACGATGCCTTCGGCAAGCGCCGCAGCGGTCGCTGATTTGGCGTCTTCGAGCAAGTCCTTGCGTTCTTTCATTTCAGTTTCAGTGATCGCACCAACGTTGATTTGAGCAACGCCACCGGCGAGTTTCGCCAAACGCTCTTGAAGTTTCTCGCGATCGTAATCGCTGGTCGTCTCTTCGATTTCGCGGCGGATCTGATCAACTCGGCCCTGGATCGCGTCTTTCTTGCCGCCACCACCAACGAAGATTGTTTCTTCAGAAGAGATTTTGACTTTCTTGACTTTGCCAAGATCCTTGAGCTGAACGCCTTCAAGATCAATACCAAGATCTTTGAAGATCACCTGACCACCAGTCAAAACGCCGAGGTCACCCATGATCGCTTTGCGACGATCGCCGTAACCGGGAGCCTTAACAGCACAGACTTGCAGAATGCCTCGCATCTTGTTGACAACCAATGTCGCGAGTGCTTCGCCTTCGACGTCCTCGGCGATGATCAACAACGGCTTTTTGGATTTGCTGACTTCTTCCAGCAGCGGAATCAACGCTTTGTTGGAAGAGATTTTTTCTTCGTAAATCAAGACGTATGGATTGTCGAGTTCTACGGTAACGTCATCCTGATTGGTGACGAAGTGCGGCGAAAGATATCCACGATCGAACTGCATCCCCTCAACAACGTCGACATAAGTCTCATTGCCACGACCTTCTTCAACGGTGATCACACCGTCTTTGCCGACCTTGAGAAAGGCTTCGGCCAGAACATCACCGATAGTCGGGTCGTTGTTGCCGGCGATGGTGGCGACTTGCTTGATTTCTTTTTTGCTTTTCTCGTCAATTGGCTGAGACAATTTTTCGATCTCGGCACAAATTGCGTCCGCGGCCTTTGAGATCCCGCGCGACAACGCCATCGGGTCAAATCCCGAAGCAATCATTTTGAGGCCTTCGCGAAAAACTGCTTCGGCGAGAACGGTCGCCGTCGTGGTGCCGTCACCCGCAACGTCATTTGTTTTGCTGGCGGCTTCTTTGACCAATTGAACCCCAAGGTTTTCGAACGGGTCATCCAGTTCGATGTCCTCAGCGACGGTCACGCCGTCTTTGGTGATCTTGGGACTGCCCCAACCACGATCCAGGATGGCGTTGCGGCCACGGGGGCCAAGTGTGCTGCGAACCGCGCGAGCCAGTTTGGAAACGCCTTCCAAAAGGGGCTTGCGGGCAGCCTCATCAAATACCATTTGTTTTGCCACCGGATTCCTCCAAGTTATATAGTTAGTGTTGTAGTTTTAAGAAGCGGGCCAGTTTTGGCGGCTTCGTTGGTTTTTTGGTCATGGCAACCGGCCCAATTGGCAGGCGCACCTATAGATAGGGCTGCATAAAGCAATCACTGTGCCAATCGTGGGTCCAAGCAGCGGCTTTGTTGGTTTATTGGTGCCTCTGGGCAAAGACCGAGTTTGAAGCCTCAAAAAACCAGTATTCCATGGCGTTGGCCCCGGCTGATGACTCAACCGAATCGCATCGGCGAGCCCAAGACGCCCAGTTCAAAGCCAGCCAAATCAGAGTGGCTTGGCAAGCCAAAGCCGATTTGCCAGAAATTGCCAATTCTCAATCAGGATTTGAATGACAAGATGGCACTTGGTATCGGTGGCTCAGATTGCCACTGGTTCGGGGCACTCATGACAGTTAATTTCTTGTTTATAGCTGTCTGGTGGGCTTACGACTCGAGATTCGTGCTACTTAGAACGACTGACTCTGCGAGTATTTCCAAACAGCGCGAGTTAGAACGCGTCAAGACGTCGAAGGTCGGATCCTGGTAGAGAAGCGGAATTCGTCGTCGCTTAGTAAAACCGGCAGGCTCAAAGTGAGCCTACTTTTTGGTTTTGTCTTTTTCTTTGCCGTTTTTTCCGCGATCAGTAAGTGACCAAGCTTCGAGCCAGACCTGTCCGCCACGCTTCATTTTGAAGTCGCTCATGAGCCGACGCTGCATATCCT
>CAYSQZ010000051.1:0-24563 GCA_964433035.1 uncultured Pirellulaceae bacterium
TTGATCTCTGCGATTAACGATCGCCCTAAGCTTTTCTGCATTTTCATCGGGTTTTTCCATCAGTTTAGGTTTGGTGACCTCTCCAAAGAACGCGAGTTGTTTGGCATCGATTCGATCATTCTTTGCGATGCGCCCACAGCCTCGAATGAAATCTCGAACCTGCTTGGGGTTTACCACCGCGCAGCTCGATTTGCGCTGTAACAGCATTTCCACCAATAGGCTTTCATAGCCGCCAGTCGCTTCCATGACGAACAGTGAATTTGTATCCGAAACAGAATCGATGAACTTACCAATTCCCTTGGCGGTGTTCTCGACAACCCAGTATCGGTTGCTTTTTTGATCGTAGATGTCCAATTTTCGCTTCGCGACATCGATCCCAATGACGTTTTGTTTTAGAATGTTTTGCATCGTATGATTCCCTGCCTAGTAAGTACGAGCTCGTCGATATTGTCGACGGCTCCAGCGACTGTACGGGTTAAAAACGAACGGGTGACGATCAAGCTGACCTACGGTGTTCTCCACCTAGACTGATACGATCTATCAACCCGCGCATCAGCAAGAAGCTACTCTTGCTGATGCTTTTTCTTTGTAACCAAGCAAATGGTCGCCAGCGAGATGGGCTAAACATTTACCTGCAAGACAAGACACTAGGCTGTGCCTGACACGATGCAGTGTTGTCGGTCAACTGTCAGGCACAGCCTGACCTACTAGCTGCCAAAGGATGCGTTCGGCGCTACTTTCGCTGAGCAAAAGGCGAATGTGACGGTTTTCGCTCTAGCTGGGCGAGTCGTTGGGACAAAGCCTAGAACAAGCTATTCAAACTGAGTAATCTGTTCGATTGTGTAGCTGAACTAAAACAACCCAGCGAAATTGAGAGTTAAATGCAAACTGGTTACTGCGGCAACGTTCATCCCGGCAAAACGATTGATGAAGTCAAACGAAATCTCACTGAGCACACGCTGGAAGTAAAATCAAAAGTCCGTCCGGACCAGCAAATGAATGTTGGGCTCTGGCTCAGCGCAACGGCCGCCCGCGAACTGGATGATCGCGACCGCTTGCTGGAATTTAGAGACTGGTTGGCGGAACGAGAACTATTACCCTATACACTCAACGGCTTCCCCTACGGTGACTTCCATCAGGAGATTGTCAAACTTGACGTATACAAACCGACTTGGGCTGAGCCTGAGCGACTCGACTATACCGTCCGTCTGGCCAACATTCTCAACACCATTTTACCGTCGGAAATCAACGGCACGATTTCGACGCTTCCGCTTGGCTGGCCAGTGGCCGGCGGCAAATCGGTTGCCCAAGACGAACAATTCTGGAACTCGTGCGCAATCAACTTGAAACATTGTGCCCAGTCGCTGGATCAAATTGAACAGGAAACCGGAAGGAACATCTTTGTTTGCATCGAGCCCGAACCCGGCTGTATTCTTGACACTTGGGACGATGTCGTTGGCTTCTTTAATCAACATTTGCTCAATGATGAAAATGCTCAGCTGATTCGAAAGCATATCGGAGTTTGCCACGACGTTTGTCACTCAGCGGTGATGTTTGAGGAACAAGCGACGGCGATCACGGAATACCAGAACGCTGGAATCAAGGTTGGCAAAGTGCAGGTATCGTCAGCAGTAGCGGTTGATTTTGAAGCTGAAGCTCCGGAGCAGATTCCGGCCAAGCTTCAACAGCTGCAGAGTTTTGCGGAGCCGCGATACCTTCATCAAACCTCGGTTCGAGATGATAACGGCACTTTGTTTTACGAAGATCTTTGCAGTGCCCTGCAAGCACACCCCGAGCCGCGAGGCCAATGGAGAGTCCATTTCCATGTCCCGATTTTCTCTCCGGCGTTGGGTTCGATCGGGACTTCTCAAGCTGAAATTGTTAAATGCGTGGAGGCGATTAAGGTCTCCGGCGAACCGATGCCGCATTTCGAAGTTGAAACTTACGCCTGGAATGTGCTTCCTGAATCTCTCAAAGAAGTGAATCTGGCCGATGGGATCGCAAAAGAAATCGCCTGGTTTGACCATTTGATGGAAGCCTGAACCAATTGTGAAATAATTCGCAGGAGTAAGTAGATTTTCAGGCACAGGCTGACTTACGAGACTGCAGTCGCGAGCAATCGATCTTGGCCTCACTGCTTGGCTTTATTAGGCTTTGTGAAGCTCAAATATTCACGATGTGGCTGACTACTCGTCTTCACTTAGCTACCGGCAACCATCGGATAGACCTTGGAACCCAACCCACGCATTTTGATCACGCGACTGAGCCATATTGGCGATTGTATTTTGACGCTCCCAATGCTCAATGCGATTCGCAAAATATACCCCAACGCGTTTATCGGCTGGGCGGTCGAATCGCCAACGCACAAACTGCTTGACCTTCACAGTGGAATCGACGAACTAATTCTGGTACCCAAAGGTTGGCTAACCAAGCCAGGCTGCTGGGGCGATCTTCGGCGGCAGCTGAGGCAATACCGATTCGACATTGCAATTGACCCTCAAGGATTCACCAAGAGCGCGGCACTGGGGTGGATCAGCGGCGCCAAGAAACGGATCGGTATTCGCGGCCACTGGGGCAGAGAGTTTTCGCCATGGTTAAATAATAGTCTTGTTCAAGCGACAGCTCCGCACTTGGTGGATCGGTCGCTGGAGTTGATCACAGCACTGGACTCAAACGGATCAGCCACAACAACTGAACCGGTAAAACCAGCTGCGGAATTCGGTTTGGCTGTTTGCGAACAAAGTAGTATCTCACTGGATTTATCGCTTGATCGCGCCGAGCTTGGCACCTATTTCGCTTTGATCAATCCCGGTGGTAGCTGGGCTTCCAAGCGATGGGAGGTCGAGCGTTTCGGTGCGGTGGCGAGTTACCTGAAACGTCAACGTGGCATGAAAAGTCTGATCGTTTGGGCTGGCGATCAGGAAGAAGAAATGGCCAAGGCGATTCACGACTTTGACCCTCAGGCGTCCATCGTCGCGCCCAAGACCGACCTTCGAGAGTTAGCCGTCCTCTGCGATCGTGCTGCCTTTTTTATTGGTAGTGATACCGGGCCGATGCATTTGGCAACGGCGATGGGCACACCTTGTATCGGACTCTACGGGCCAACCCGACCCGAAGAATCAGGGGCTTATGGCCCTCAGAATATCGCGATTCAAAAATGGTACCAATCAGGAAGCTGTCGAAAGCGTCGCAAAGCCGACAACCATGCGATGAAGGATATTCTTGCCGCCGATGTGTTTAAGGCTTGTGATCAAATGATTGCTCAGCTGCGCCTAAAGTCTGTTACGGCCGCTTGAATTTTTGGTTTAAGCTTGCTTGGCTGAGTCGTCACGTGCAGCCACTCTTGCGATGGCTTGAACCCGCGAACCTGTTGGCAGAATTCGCCGTCCAATGGTAAGCCGCAGCGCAATAGGAAATTTCATTCTATTTGGAAACCCATGCGTAAGTTTTAAGTTGGTCACGCTCCCTCTGGGGGCTCTTCATCGAATTTAGTGGGTCACATCCATTACATCCCAAAGCCACCCTCCCTCTGGGAGGGTCGGGAACGCAGTGACCGGGGAGGGTAAAATCAGTCTCATTTTTAACTTTGAAAAACATCAACGAAAACCATTTTCGAAGCCCCAAAGCCTTGCCTATCAAAGGAAAACTTACCCTCCCCGAGCGTGTCACCTAGCGGTGACAGCTCGACCCTCCCAGAGGGAGGGTGGCGACATATATGCGTACATAACCACTAAATTGTGCGAAGGGCCCCCTCTGGGAGGGTCGGAGAATTCGCTTCGAATTGGACGGGGAGTGCTTTAATAATCTTGGTAGTTCAATCTGATTTATGATCGCACCCTCCCCGAACTGCGCCATCTGAATGATGGCGGGTTCGCCCCAAGAGGGAGGTAGCTTTCTTCTAGCTCAACTCCAAAAAGCGTCAGCGTCCATGAGGAATCAGTCCCTCACTTACGTTTCGGGTTCCCATGAGCACGATAACAACCCGCTACGCTCCGTAAATTTTCCTTACAATTCCTGCTAACAGCTTCTGGTAGGATCACCGCTCAATATTCACGGTTCCCCGAAAGTACACCACTTGAACGACCACCTGTATCGAACAGAATTCCGCCAGCTTGCCAAACTCGCTTTGCCGCTGGTTCTGGCTCAACTTGCCCAGAACTCGCTTTCGTTTATCGATACGTTGATGGTTGGAAGCCTGGGCAAGTCAGACTTGGCCGGCATTGCTCTGGGCGGCACTTTGTTTCACTTCGTAACAATGATTACGATTGGAATTGTCTTCGCCGTCAATCCGACGGTCTCTCAAGCGACCGGTGCCAACGACGAGGCGACTTGTGGGCGTGCGCTTCGCCAAGGGCTGTGGCTTGGCCTGATTTTGTTCTTTCCCGGTTGGTTGGCGCTTTGGAATTCCTATTCGATTCTGATTTGGCTAAAACAAACCGAAGCTAACGCGCTAGCCAGTAGTCAGTACCTCCAAGCGATTTCCTGGGGCCTGCTACCGTCGCTGTGGATCGTTGCCATGAGAGGTTTTCTCGAGGGCAAGTCGAATGCCCGACCGATCATGCTGATCTGTTTCGTGGGCGTGGGCTTGAATATCTTCTTCAACAATGCGCTGATGTTTGGAAAGTACGGATTACCGAAGATGGGACTGGTGGGCACGGGTTATGCGAGTTCAATCGTTTTCCTGTGCATGTTTTTGATGTTGTTGACTTACGTACTGCTGAAGTACAAGCCAAGCTTGTTGAAGGAATTCTGGAAACCAGAGGCTTCAATGCTGTGGGAGCTGGTTCGCATTGGCGCTCCAATCAGCGCCACGATCGCGTTTGAAGGATCGTTGTTTCATGCCACCGCGGTATTGATGGGAACGATTGGTGAGGACCAACTTTCGGCCCATGCAATCGCGATATCTACCGCTTCGATCGCCTTCATGATTCCGCTTGGGTTAGCGATCGCTACTTCGGTGCGGGTTGGCAACGCCATCGGAGCCGGATCGGTCGACAACGCTCTAATCGCCGGTCGGGTAGGAATGATTGTGTGCGTCTGCACCATGTGCTTCACTGGCTTGCTAATGTTTCTTTTTCCTCAGACAATCGTCGGCGCATTTCTGGACATCAACGATCCAGTCAATAAAAACGTGATTGCATTCACGGTCTCGTTTCTACTGATTGCAGCTTTGTTTCAAGTCGCCGATGGGCTGCAAGTCGCTGCCAATCTTTCACTCAGAGGGCTTAAGGATACAACGGCTTCGATGGTGATTACTCTGATCTCGTTCTGGTGCGTGGGCGCGATCGTTGGCTGGTTGCTTTGTTATCAAGCCGGACTTGGCGGAGCGGGACTGTGGTGGGGCATGACCGCTGGCTTGGCGACGGCAGCGGTTCTGCTGACCGCTCGTTTTCAATATCGAATCAACCAGATGCGGAGCAATAAATTGGAGCCGCCAGAGCAGGGCAGTGGTGCGGCCAAAGCGTGAATCTGGAATCTTCAGAATCAATCGGCGCTTTTTCGCCAATATTTTGATTGGTGAAACGAATGGCGTTTTGAATTCACATTAGTGAAAGATTCGCTTCTCGCGAATACCTCTGTACAACTCGCTGAACACCAACCTGGGTAAAAGATTGTTTTATTACCTTGTTCCAACCGGAACCGACGCGCCAATCTATCACTGGCCGTTCGCAACTGGTGGAATGGTTTTGCTCAACGTAGTTATCTTTGTTCTGCAAGTCACGATGCCAGAACAAGCCCGGTTTTTTCTCCTGGAATACGGTTCGTTCAATCCCGTTTCGTGGTTCTCATCAATATGCATGCACGCCAACTTCGGGCACCTATTTGGAAATATGATTGGCTTGATTCTGTTTGGCTGGATCATTGAAGGAAAGGTCGGCTGGTGGCGATTCATCTTGATATACTTTGGGATTGGAGTTTCTGCCTGTGCGGTTGAACAGTTGATCATGCTTTTTTTCCCAGGTGGATATTCGCTTGGAGCAAGCGGCGTGGTTTACGGCTTGATCGCGATGGCAATGATCTGGGCGCCGGAAAACGACATCTCATTCGCTTACGGATACTCAATCTTCTTCCGTCCGTATTGGGGAACATTTCAAGTCAGTATTCTTGGGCTTGGATTCTTTGCGATTGGATTGGAATACCTTACCGCGGCATTTACGACGTTCCGAATGTCGTCAGCCGTATTGCACTTAATGGGCGCGGTCCCCGGTTTTGTCATTGCGGTAATGATGATCAAGCTGAGGCAGGTCGACTGCGACGGCTATGACATGCTTTCGGTCTGGGCCGGCAAACAAGGCCAAGCAACGCCCACGATCGCTCAAGAAAAAAAGAACAAAGAAGAAGCCGAAAAGCAAAAACAGGCCAGGAAGGAGTTGCTTGCCAATGGACTTGCCAAAGTCGATCACTACATCGAGACGGGGCACTATGATATGGCGCTGATGCGTTTTGAGATGCTGCGGCGAAAAAATCATTCAATAAAAATGTCGGAAGCACAACTCGCCAAAATCGTCAAAGGTTTTAACAATGCAGACGACATGGAAACGAAGCTTAAAGCCATTCCCGTCTTGAAGACTTACCTTGAACACTACGACACCTACCGCATTCCATTCTTGCTGATGCTGGCTCGAACTCACTTGCTTGTCGAGTCCCGCCCCCGCGAGGCATTGCGTGTCGTGAAGCAGCTTGATTGGAATCAGTTGAACCCAAAGCAACAGGAGTTCACGCGAAGACTAATTCATTCGGCAAAGAGCGAAATTGCCCAAGGCGTCATGGAGATCGATTGATCCGCAGGTTTGCAACCGAAACTACGAGAACAGATAACGACCTGTGTGCGACTGCGGGTTTTCGGCCAGTGTTTCAGGCGTGCCTGCACCGACGAGCGTGCCCCCGCCGGCTCCGCCTTCTGGGCCCAGATCGATAACCCAATCCGCACATCGAATCACATCAAGATTGTGTTCAATCACAAGCAATGAGTTACCCTTTTCAACCAACCGATTCATCACGACGACCAACTCAGCGATGTCAGCAAAATGCAAACCGGTCGTTGGCTCGTCAAGAATGTAGAGCGTGTTTCCGGTATCGGAACGAGCTAACTCAGTCGCCAACTTGATCCGCTGAGCCTCGCCACCCGAAAGCGTCGTTGCCGGCTGACCGAGTTTCAGGTATCCAAGCCCCACATCGGCCAGGCTTTGGAGCGTTTGCTTGATTTTGCTGAAGCCATCAAAATACTCCAGCGCATCATCAATCGTCATCTCCAATACATCGCTAATCGAATGATCGCCAAATCTTACTTGAAGCGTCTGCAGATTGAATCGCTTGCCCTGGCATGACTCACACGTCACAAAAATGTCGGGCATAAAATTCATTGCGACTCGCTCAACACCCTGACCTCGGCAATCGGGACACCAGCCGGACTTGGAGTTAAAGCTGAATCTCGCGGCACCAAAGCCTCGTTGCTTTGCCAATTTCGTGGCCGCAAACAACTTTCGAATTTCGTCGAACAGCCCGGTAAACGTCGCCGGGCAACCTCGCGATGTTCGGCCGATGGGCTTTTGGTCCACGATGATCAGCTTGTCGATCGCCTCCACTCCAGTAATCGAATCATGAGGACCGGGGGCTTGGGCAACCAGTTCCAACTGACGTTTGAGCGCCGGCGCGAGCGTATGATTGATCAGCGTACTTTTGCCACTGCCGCTGACGCCGGTAACGCAACAGAGCAAGCCCAACGGGATTTCAACGTCGACGGCTTTAAGATTATGGCCTGAAGCGCCTTTGATTTGAATCAAGCGCTGCGGATCTACCGGACGCCGCGTCGCTGGAGTTTCAATCTGCAAGCGACCTGAGAGATATTTGCCGGTTAAGCTATCAGGATCACCGGCAACTTCGTCGGGAGTTCCCTGAGAAGTCAGCTCACCACCCTGTCGCCCGGCACCGGGCCCCATATCAATCACATGATCGGCCGCCAGAATCATAGCTTGGTCATGCTCTACAACGATTACCGAGTTGCCCGATCGCTGGAGGTCTCGGATCGCTTCGATGAGTCGGTCGTTGTCGCGCTGGTGAAGCCCAATGGACGGCTCGTCCAAAACGAAACAGACCGACGTGACTCCAGTTCCAATTGAAGCAGCTAAGCGTACTCGTTGATGCTCGCCGCCGCTAAGCGTATTGGCCGCCCGGCCAAGCGACAGATAGCCAACGCCAACTTTTCGCAAGAAGCCCAATCGATGGACGATCTGTTCAATCAATGGCTCAGCAACGATGGCTTTGTCGCCCTCAAGCTCCAGGCCAGTGAGAAATTCGGAAAGCTGATCCAGCGACATGCTAACCAGTTCCTGAACCTGCTTACCTCCAACATAAACCGCCCGCGCTTGCTCGGAGACTCGTGAGCCGCAGCAGGAATCACAGCGTGTTTCTGACTGCAAATTCTCAAGCTCGTCGATCCGCTCTTCTGAACCAGCGGTCGCCAACTCCTTCTCCAAAATCATCCGCAGGCCGAGCCGGGATTTGTCAGCTGAGTTGAGGAACTCGCTCAACTGCTGGTCTTGCATTGAAGCCAGTGAGGTAGAATCGTCAAACCCAATATGCCCGAGGATCGGCTGGAGCGATTTGATTTTTTTGGCCAACGATGACTTGGTTTGCTGCACCCACGGCTTGATCGCGCCCGACTGAATCGACAACGCTGGATCGAGAATCAGATCAGCATCAAATTGAATCAGCTGCCCCAATCCTGCACAAACCTGACATGCGCCCAAAGGACTGTTGAAACTGAAGATTCTCGGTTCAACTTCGGCGTAGTTGATATCACAATCTGGGCAAGAATATCGAGTGCTGTAGAGCTTTTCCTGCCAGCCATCCTGGCCGCTAGATTTTGATTTTGAGGTTTGGCGATCCGAAGTTTGATCAGTCGTCGCATTTGGCTCGAGCCAGCAGCAGATCACTTGCCCCGCACTGCTGATCCGCACCGCATTGTCAATCGCTTCGAGAAGACGTGACTCGATCCCTTCCCGAATAATGATCCGGTCAGTGATTGCTTCGATTGAATGTTTCGTACCCGGTTGGATTTCCGGAACTTGATCAATGTCGTGAATCTGCTGGTCGACCCGAACACGAACCAAGCGTTCTCGGCGAATCGTTTTTAATACGTCGCCGTGAGCCCCCGCTTGCTGAGTCACCATTGGCGCAAGAATCATGATTTTGGTCCGCTCGGGCAATTTCAGCAGCGTGTCACGAATTTGCTGTGGAGTTTGCTGACGGATTGGCTGATCACATTGGTAGCAGTGAATCTCACCAGTCCGAGCCAGCAGCACACGCAGGAAATCGTAAACTTCGGTGATGGTTCCAACGGTACTCCGACGGTTGGATGAGTAATGCGATTGATCCAGGCAAAGCGTAGGCTGCAGGCCTTCAATCAGATCAACATCCGGTCGGGGAAGCTGATCAAAGAATTGCCTGGAGTAGATCGACAGGCTTTCGACGTATTGACGCTGGCCTTCGGCATACAACGTATCAATGGCAAGCGAACTTTTGCCTGAGCCCGATCGCCCGGTTATCACCACCAGTTGGTTGCGCGGAATCTCAACGTCAACATTTTTCAAATTGTGGGTCCGCGCACCAGCAACTCGAATCACGGAGCGACCAGCCGAGCGCGAGTGGGTAGTTGGCGGAAAATTGGGATCGGCACAACGCTTGTTCAATTAAGACGCCCTTAATGGCTGCTTGGCCGGCTACTCGGCATAAACGACTTGAAGTTTTACCATCAGCGGTTCAATTTGGCTTCTAAATTGTTGGAACCGCTGCAACTCGGCACCCTGGCATTGGTTGATCAATGGTTTTAACTTTCGCCATTGAACAAACAAGGTGTTGAGATCCTGCTTTTTCAAGACCAGTTTTGGATTGCGGATCAGTCGCTGGTTAAGCTGACGAGCGGAAAGACTACATGCGTCTGCCGCAGCGCAAATCTGTGTTTGAAATCCGGGCTTGTATCGTGGCTCGACCACGTACCGACGAAAACTCTGGGACGCCTGCTGAAACATTGCACCGAGATTACCCGTCAATTGGCAAAGCTGGTTGTAATCTATCACCGGTCTGGTACCAAAGTTCTTTCTCAGCGTCGCCATGGCATAATCAATGTCAGCGAGGCGATTGTCGACTTTGCGGACTCCGAACCCCTCCAAATACTGATTCATCTGATTCCATTGGACCTCAAACAGACGATAATCCCACTTAAGTTCTTCGAGCGGTGCGCCGGAAGAAATTGAATGGCTGAAATTTGCACAGGCGTGTTGAAACTCTCTCGCCGAATTCAAAGCCCTACCGGGGGCTTCGCATTCCATCAACTGCGCCAAAGTGATTGACTGGAAAACCTTGCCTGCGTCCGCTGCGACGTCGTTGGAGAGAATCGCGAGGTATTCGCGGTCTAACTCAACTGGTAGCCAAAGCTGCTCTCGGAGCAGGCCGCCAGTGATCTCCATTTCAGCAACAGCTCGGCGGATTCGCTCGTCTTCAAACGGGTGGATCTGTCGGTGAAAGGCTTTCCACTTGCCCATTACAGTTTTATAGTTGCTGACGATCGACTCGTAGTTTCCACGTCCGATCAGCGCACAAGCTTGAGTCACTATGGCTTGGAGTTCCTGCCCGCTGGCCAAAATCGCCCGGCCATTGGGTTGGCCTCGACACACGTAATAGAGATCGTGCAGGAGGTGTTCGTAGTCAGCCGAAAGCTTCGTCGCCAGCCGCTGAATCTCGGCACGATTGATCTGCGGCTGAATTTGAAAAATCCCGCAAAGCTCTTGATCAAGCGCTGAGATCGAATCCAAATAACCGGAACACTTTTTCGTCAATGCGCCCGAGGATTTCAAGCGATAGGATAGCATTCTCCAGTCTGCATCAAGGACCTTAAACTCGTTTTGCAACGGGGCGAGGTTGGGGTAGAGCTGAGATTTTCGACACAGCACTTCAATATCAGCTTTCACTTTGAGCGCATCGCCAAGCAACGGCCGCAACTGTGGCGACTCGTACTCATGAAGCCGAATTTCTTCAATCAACAGCCCTGTAGTTTCGTTCCACTTGTTGAAGGTCTTGCGCGCCTTGACCATCTTGGGCGAGGCTTCAACAACGACCCGCTTGGGGCGAGGTTGCTTGGGCTGCGGAGCACGGCCGGGAACGCCAGGACGAGCTTGAGGAATACCCGGCTGAGTCCTTCGATATTCGGGCTCGTTGGGAGTCTGAGAATCGATCAAACCTCGAAGCAGATCCTCAACAAACGCTCGGCGACGGGCCCGTTGATCTTGAGCGTCGGCAAGCGAAGAAACTCCAACCAAAATGGCCAAACTAAGTGGAATAATAATTCGTAACACGAAAGGCCTCGACTGATTAGGAAAAGCAGGTAGTTGAAGGTATTTGCGACCTTGCACCACACGAAAGCGCGCGGCGTCTGAGCTGAGCAAAATTGTATCAGGGCTATCACGCGATGCCAAACGACGAATATTCATTCAACGCTTTGGCGAATCCAGTCATGTCAACTGATGGTCGTCCGGCTCTCCACCGGGGCGGATTGTCTGCAACCTTAAGAACAGAGCGTCAAGCCGCGCGATATCTTCGATTCTGACAAACGAAGCATCTTCTTCTTCGTGCACATCGTCGAGATTAAGGAATTGCCAACCGTTGTCCTCCACTTCGTGTTCCGATCCGCGATTGCAAAAGGGGCTAACACTCGGCCCAATCGGCATTTTCTGAGTTTCTTTTTCTTTGAAGTTTCTTCCTGTTTCGTTTCTAATGGGATCATGGTTGATCGAGCCCAAAATATCTCCTGTCTTTGCAAGATCTATTTCGCGTTCGCGCTGGTAGTTCCGGGCGTGTTCGTTCAAACGTTGCTGGGCCAAGCCGAGCTAAAGGACGAAAACAAAAACAAGACAACGCAAAAGAGCACTTCGCAAAAAAAATCGCTGGCCAAGGACTTGCCTGGCCGGAAATTGTTGAAAGAGCATGGCATTGAGCCGACGGTTCAGGGAATCGAGAAGTACTTTGATTCGCTATTGCCCAGACAAGAGCCGGTAGAAGTCGCTACGCGAATAGCCGAACGGTTGTCAGATTCAGAGTACTCGATACGGGAAAAAGCAACCGCCAAATTGAGGGCATTGTCGGGCGTTTCAATCGCGACACTCAAGACACTCCGATCGACAATGAAGTCTCCCGAGGCCCGATATCGTTTAAAATCCATCATTGATGAGCGGTCGTTACAAAATCGAAGCCAACTTCAATACGCGGCGCTGAACCTGATTGCCCAGGAGGAACTTGCTGGTTTGATTCCTTCGATCATCAAAAGCGAATCCTTTCTGGAACCGGACAGTTTCATTCAACTCGCGATCAGCAAGGCGATTGGGATTTCGTCAACGCCGGACGACGTCGAACTACTCAAGCAAGTTTTGAAAGACGGCAGCAGTTCACCCGCATCGCGCGTCGGAAGCCTGACTGGTCTTACACGAGTCGCTCCTGAAACGGCATTGGATTTGGCCAGGGATCTCGTTGACCAAACTGGCCTTCTCGGTTTAGAAGTCGCAAGGACTCTGGTCGAGAGTAAGGACTTGGCTTCGTTCGACAAGTTGGCTGGTTTACTGGAAGACAAAAATTTCAATGTTCGCGTTACTGCGTTAAACAAAATCCGCTCGTTGACCGGGTTAAGTTTCGAGAACAACTATCTTGCGAACGAAGCTTCCGTTTCTGTAGTCAGGAAACAAGTCAAGACATGGTTGTCGGAAAACGAGGGTAAAGAAATCAATTATCACTGGTCAGCCTTGAACAAGTTGGGGCGCCGACTGGTTACCGACTATTCCAAAGGGGTGATCACCGAGTTCGACCAGTCTGGTAAAGTCACTTGGAAACTCAACGTAAACCATCCATTTGCTTGTATGGGACTGCCCAACGGTCATCGGTTGATCGCGCATTACGTTGGGAACAAGTTGGTCGAATACGATGAGAATGGAAAGGAAATTAGAAGTTTCGAGTTTCCCGGTACTGCTTCTGGTTTCTGCCTGCAGGATGACGGTGTAGTCTGGGTTGCTGCTGGCCAGAACGGCAATCAAATTATGCAATATTCTCCGGAGGGTAAACAACTGAAATCGTTTGTAGTAGACGGAACACCGACGTCGATTGAAATTGGCAACAATGGGAACCTGGTTTGTGCACTTTACGACAAGAATCAAATTGTTGAGCTTGATACCGACGGAAAGATCCAAAGAACAATCAAGGCCAAAGGCAAACCGTACCACGCCCAGCCTCTAGCCAATGGCAATTTCCTGGTTGCACTTTACGCAATCAACACTGTGGCAGAAATTGACCCCAATGGCAAAATTGTCTGGCAGCACAAATGTGCCCAGAGCTGCTATCGTGCGCAGGAACTGGAGGACGGTTCAATTTCGTTTGCTGATGCGAAAGGGGTTCATCGGGTCAATCGTAGTGGCATAAAAATCGAGTCTCTGGATTTAGAGAGCGGTGGCAAGATCTACTATTCTTTCAGCTATTGACGTAGTTGAGCAAAATCAAAAACAAGCAAAATCAAACCTGTAGCATTCGCAACACCCGGCTAAATTAGCTACGTTGGTTTATTTGTGAGCTTCATGGCAGGCAGCACAATCCGAAGCAGTTCGAAGCTTGGCTTTGAAGCCTTCTTCTTTGTCCACCGCAGCTTTGGCAGCGGCAACCAACCCGGTCGTTTTCGCAGCCCAGCTGGCCTGTTCGCCTTTGGGCGGTGTCAGGGTCGCAAGTTTCTCATAGTAAGCATGAAGCTGGGTGGCTTCTTCCTGAGTCGCTTTGCCCGTTGCGACTTTCTTGAGCAAGTAAGTACTCTCGGTTGGCTTAGCAGGCTTGTGTGCCTTGACCATGATATCCTTGATCGTCAGTTCCTTCTTAGGTGGATCGTCATCTGCAATCGAAGGCGAAGCTAGATTTGAAGACAAAAGTAAACAAGCCAAAACCACCAGAAGCCAGTTAAAGAAATTTAATTTTTTGTTGTCGGCAATTTGTATCTGATTCATTTCAATCCTTTTGTTTGACTGCACCTGATAACAGGATTCTAACAGAACAATCGCGCGGTCTGCAAAGTCCCGTAAGCTTTTGTAGCAGCCAGTACGCACGGGGATTGTTGGGGGTTGCGTAATAGGTTATCAGTTGAAATCGACAGATTCTCGAATCAAGTATTTAGAACTGCGCGAAGAACGCGAATAATTGCGTCCCCTGGTTTCCCTTTGGCCCAAGCTCATCCCGATTTCGGAGGCGGTCAACTTACCGTCTCTGTTGCGATCGGCAGACCTGGCAATAGGACGACGCATTTGAGCAAGTTCCTCTTTGCTCAAGAAACCATCGGAATTCTTATCATAGGTTTTCACCATGCGCTCAGCGTACTTCCTGTATGCCTCAGGGCTCGTTACAACGTTCCGATCCGGCTCTTCAATAATTCGATTGAGGCACTCAAAACCGACCACGGCATACCGTTCACGTTCGTCACTTCCTCGTTCCTCGCAGGCATCGAGAACAATTTCCATTGCGTCCTTAGATTGGATTTCGCCGACAGCGAAAAGCAAATCCATGTAGTTTGGAAGTCGTCCCTCTTTGGCAGCTAAAGCTCTGACAGCGTGATATCGTTTAAGCAAAGCTGGCATCGCCTTTTCAGCGTATGGCCCCAAGTGCTCGATCACCAAAAGTTTATCAACGTGTTCACCGAGTGGTTCCTGATCGATCTCGCTGGCAAACCGTTCGACAATCGCTTCGCTTTCGACAACAAGTTCTTGCAGAACGGAACTACGTTTCAGACGGGAATTTTCGAACGAGCGAAAAGTCGATTTAAAAAAGTCCAGCAGAAGTTCTTGCCGTTCGATTCCGCGAATTTCCGATTGGACTAAAATATCAAAGCCAAGTTTGTGTGTGGTATCCCGTTGGAGGCTTTGCTTGACCAGTTCCAATTGCACTCCCTCTCCCAGTTTTTGGTGCATTTCAGGGTGTTTGGAAAACATTAGCAAACTTTGGTAGCAAACGGTATCGTTCTTACTGAATGCCCCTTTTCTTAACGACGACAAAAGCCGTTCACTCATACCCTCGTCCAGCCCAAATAAGGATCCATCATCTTCGGCTGTAGCTTCATCGGACGCTGTTTCCTTGGCGGCACCTCCAACTGGGCCATCTTGCCCAGGTAAGATCGAGCTGAATCCGATCAACGAAACAAAGAACGTCATCAGAATCGTCAAGAAAGTAGAGCCTAATTTCATTGCTGACCTCGATACGAAACAAATTCTTGCCAAGCCTTACTAGCTTTACCAGCAGATTGGCCAAAGGTTTCGAATTCTTTCAGCTTAGGCAGTGGTGATCCGACGGGTTAGTTTTGAAGGTGCACACTTTCATAACCTGAATCCGTAGGCGAGGGATCTTCCTGAGTCAGATGCAATCCCTCGCTTACGCATTCGGGTTGGGATTTAAAGTCGTTCGCTCGCACACGACTAACGTTTTTAAACTTGAAATGTGAGTTCGACGCAGCAATGTGAAACTTCAAAACTTACGCGGCGGGTTGCCTCTACTTAACCTTGTTGTCGGTTCCCAGCAAAACGTTCAGTTGAAGTAGGCCAGGCTGTGCCTGACTGATATTGCTTTTCGATTGCCCATGTCAGGCACAGCCTGACCTACGGGATGTGAATTTGCTTTTGGGTTTGATGTTTGGGTCTACTTAACCTTGTTATCAGTCCTCAGCTACTTGATCGACGAGTCTTGAGATTTGGCTTGGCGAGACTTGTCGTCGATCACTTCGGCTCCGGCGAGCGCTTTGATCTTATTCACATCCTGCGCGTTTTCAAAACTCAGTAAGTCCATGGCCTGACCAGGCTCGAGTTCCAACATCACACCCGAGATTCGCCAACCAGAAGCGTTTTTTCGGACAAGCCAAGCCATTTCCATCTCGTAGGATTCGCCATCGACTTTATCGAGGATCGTACATTCGACTTGGGCAAGTTTCTTCTTGTTGGTCGCATAAGCCACATTGTTGATCTTGAAAATCGAGCTGGGACCACCCATTGGCTCAAGCTGCAATCCGGCTTTGATGGTGACCGTCAACGCGGAACGAGTCAGCAGATTTTCTGCCGAGATACGATTCCCCGATTGGAGCAGTTTCATGAACTTGCGACAAACTCCGTCCGGTGTCGCGTCGGTTGCGACTTCTTTGGAGGCCTCGGCTGGCGAAGCCAAATTGGTCACCTTCTCTACGGCAACCGACGTAGTTTGAATCGCCTTGGGTTCTTGGGGAGCTTTAACTTTCTGGCTGGCCTCAGAATCAGCGTTGGCGACATAAGTTCGATCGCACCCAGTCAAACTGATTGCCGCTATCGCACCGAAAATCGCCACTACCAAAATGTATGAGTTGGCTGAATAGAGAGCACTAAAAAAACCAGTCCGACGACGAATTCGTGTTGTCGAAAGACGGGACTGCTCGTTTTGATTTGGAGAAATTTGTGTCATTAGAGATCCTTCCTTGGATTCCGATCACGCTTGCTTGCGTAACCTAACTAATACTCCTTGATTTTGCAGTTTGCAAAAACTGGGTCAATACCGATTGCATCAAGCGCCAGCGTGTGAGAGTCAGGTCCAAGATAGGATCGTGAAGACTCTTTCGCTTGATTTTAGCGGCTATTGTGAAAGCCTATCGCAGAAACCACATTGTGGCACCTTAGCGGCCAGCCCCACCTTTTTTGCTCGCTACGACTTCAAAACTTGCAGTTCAAGCCAGCACATGATTCTGGTACTGTCCTTTGCCAATTCGAATGTACTTGTGGACCAAGGCAAACGTCCAGCGGAAGCGAAGATCAGCCCGCCAAAGCTCGGCTTGCTTGTGTCACCATGTCCTCGATCGGCATCACTTCCTCAATAATATCTCAGGTCTGTCCAATTTCGCCTCAAAGAGCAAAACGTCGGATCAATTACGCTTCGGTGATGTTTCGCATCGTGATCATTGGCTGCATCTTTGGTCTGGCGAGTGTTTCCGGGTGCGCGATGAGCGGCAAGCGATCCGGATTGCCAGGCGCTCAAGAGGTAGTCCGGGATCAGCTTGTGATCCACTCAGATTTCCATCTTCCCCGTCAACATCGCTTGCTAGACGAACTGACTGCTCGTCGCAACGACATTGGTGAGCTACTCAAGATTCCACAATCGGACGAGCCGATTCATGTCTACTTGTTTGAAGACAAGGATCAGTTTCAAACGTTTATGATTCACTCACACCCTGAGTTTCCCAACCGCAGGGCGTTCTTCGTTAAAGACGACACGAGCCTTAAGGTGTTTGCTTTCTGGGGTGCGCGTGTCGCGGAAGACCTAAGGCACGAAGTAACTCACGGTTACTTGCACAGCGTGATCCCAAACATTCCGCTTTGGCTTGACGAAGGAATCGCGGAGTACTTCGAGGTGGCCCGTGGCGAGCGGGGAATCAACGGGGCTCATATCTATCATCTATCCAACGAACTTCGCCGAGAAAGTTGGGAGCCTGATCTGACGATTCTGGAATCGCTGACATCGGCAAGCAGTTTAACCCAGACTCAGTACGCTGAATCATGGTTGTGGGTCCACTTCCTACTCTCGGGCGATCAAGAGTCACGCGCTATCATCCAGGATACTTTGGCCCAGCTAAGAGAATCCGGCATGGCCGAGCCAATCCAGCCAAAGGTCGAAGCTCATTTTCCAGATTCCAAAACTCAGTTGATCGTACACCTCGAGGCACTGGCGGATCAGTAAAACCCGCCCGTCGCTAAATAGGAAAATTCATGCTATGTCGTAACCCGAAGCGTGAGCGAGGGATCGTCCCTCACTAACAAACTCAGAAAAAGCTCTCCGCTTGAGCTTGAGCAAGCGAGCGTTTACTCCTCTTCTTCAACGTCCTCGTACTCGTCGGCATCTTCGTAGTCCGATTCGTCGTACTCGGCGTCTTCCTCTTCGTCCTCGTACACATATTCGTACTCGTCATCTTCGCCGGAAGCTTCGACTTCATCGTCTTCGAAATCTTCGTAATCTTCGTACTCCTCTTCCTCTTCAAGCTCCTCGTCTTCGAGCTCTTCGTGATGAAGCTCTTCATCGGGCTTGATTTTCAATTTACGCTTGGGAGCCGGCGCGAACGAAGTGTTGGCTGAACGCAGCGTTTCTTGACCGGGCTCGAGGCGTAACAGTTTCTTACGCTGAGGCGATGAAGTCGATTTGGACTTGGCTTCGGCTTCAGATTCCTGCTCCGCCACTTCTCGGGGCGTAGTTTCTCTGGATTTTGGTTTGGCCGGTTTCGATTTGAAAACCTTTGACTTGGCAACCTTCGGCTTGGGACTGGAACGCTTAACCTCTGGCAGTGCTTCTACGACGGCCTCTTCTTCGTCTGGCCAATCTTCGTCGTTGACCGGATTGGGATCACCGGCTTGAATATTGTGCCACTGCGCCTCGGTCAGCATTACCTCTCGAGCTTTGGAACCGTTATACGGCCCAACGTATCCGTCTTCGGCCATGAAGTCGATCAGCCGTGCCGCGCGGCCGTAGCCGATTCCCATCGCGCGTTGCAATAGAGAGCAACTGCCCCGCTGCTCCTTCACCACCACCGTGATCGCGTCTTCGTAAAGTGCATCGCGATTTTGAAGTTTCTTTGGCTCTTCTTCGGACTCTTCGCCGTCCTCCGACTTGACCTTCAAGTTCACCAGTTCATTGACAAAATTCTGTTCGCCGGTGCTCACCGTATCCGTGATCGCGTCGATTTCGTCATCGCTAACATAGGTCCCCTGTCCCCGCAACAGATTGCTTGTTCCCGGCCACAGGAAGAGCATGTCACCCAGGCCGAGCAGTTTGTCCGCGCCTTGGGCATCAAGAACGACACGGCTGTCGGTCTTGGAGGCAACCTGGAACGAGATTCTGGCTGGCAAGTTAGACTTAATCAAACCAGTGATAACGTCCACGGTCGGTTTTTGAGTCGCCAAGATCAAGTGAATCCCGACAGCACGACTCTTCTGGGCAAGACGAATAATGTGCCGCTCGACGTCTTTGCCAGCCGTCATCATCAAGTCCGCAATCTCGTCGGCCACGATTACAATGAAGGGCAAGTTGGACGGAATTTTGGCTCGCTCTTCGTCCGTTTCGGGATCCAGTCGTTCCAACAATTCCTCTTCGCCCAGCTGGTTGTAGCTCGTGACGTGGCGCACGCCGGCTTTGGCCAGCAACGTGTAGCGCTCGTCCATCTTTTCACAAGCCCACGCGAGAATCGCTTCGGCTTTTCGCATGTCCGTGACGACCGGATGCATCAAGTGAGGCAGCCGAGCGTATCCGCTCAGTTCGACCATCTTGGGGTCGATCATCAACATCCGAACTTCGTCCGGACGCCGCGTCATCAAGATCGACGAAATAATTGCGTTAAGACAAACCGACTTACCAGTACCCGTTCGACCAGCGATCAACAGGTGAGGAAGCGCCGCCAGATCCGCGACCAATGGAGCCCCGACTGCATCGGCCCCCAGGAACAACGGAATCTTCATCTTCTGGATTTTCTTGTCCGACTGCTCCATCACTTGGCGCAAGCAGACAACCTGCCGCGTTTCGTTGGGGACTTCGACGCCAACGGAGTTCTTGCCAGGGATGGGCGCGACGATGCGAACGCTTGGTACGCGCATTGCGATCGCGAGGTCATCAGCCAACGCAGTAATCTTTTGCAGCCTCAACCCGGCTGCCAATTCGATTTCGTATTGCGAGATCACCGGGCCGGTTTCGATCTCGACGACTTTGACATCGTAGCCGAATTCCTGACAAGTTCGCTCAAGGATCTCGGCCTTTTTCAAGGCTTCCCGTTTCTGACGTTCAAAGGGTACCGAGTCACCGAGGCTAAGCATTCTTGGGTCAGGCAACTCGTAGTCCTGAATGTCTTCAACCGAAACGGCTTCATCGAGCGCGCTCATCACGATCTCGCGCTCCGTCGGTGGTTTGGGTTTGGCTTCTTTGGCGCTAGCTGGCAATTTGAAGTGAGGTTTCGGAATAACCGAAGCAACTTTAGCCGCCAGCGACGCGACAGCCGATTCGGGCTCTACGTCTTCGATCGTTGGATCGGGCTCTTTGGTGGTAGAAGCAATTTTTAGCGTCGGCAGCTCTTCCTCGACGGCTTCGAATTCACTTTCGTCCTCTTCTTCGTATTCCTCGTCTTCATACACGTATTCATATTCATCGTCGTCGTCCTCTTCCTCGTCCTCAACCGCCACCATAGACGCAGCGGGCAGCGTTTCTTCTTCGGTTATGTCACGTCGTTTGAATCGAATTGTACGAGGTGCTTCGTCGTCTTCCTCTTCTTCATATTCGTACTCGTCCTCGTCGTAGTAGCCAATGTCGTCCTCGGCCAAACCAGCAGGAGCACCGTTAAACCATTTTACAAACCGGTGAGTCAAACCGAACGGCAACACGGATGCCGCAGCAACAAAGGCCGGTGCAAACATGATTCGCCCCGTTCGGAATACCAGATACTCGGTCCACATCATCATGCCAGCAACGAACATGGTCAGCGTTACGATCGCGCAACCCACGATTCCCAAGTGCGATCCAAGCATGCCTTTGCCAAGCGCCCCCAGATATCCGCCGGGCCCAATTAACGGGCTGAAAAAACGTTCCGGGATCAGCATCGCGGCGAACGTTGTTAAGGCGAGGAGGCTAAGCGTCCAGCCAGCGGTCTTCAGCCAGGGGGAGGCAATGCGCTGGCGTTTGAACAGGGCGATTTCCATCGCAATCAAACCGATGACCAGAAAATAAGCGCCCAAGCCCAAGGTGGTGATTAGCATGTCCGACGTCCACGCGCCGAGTCGACCACAAGCGTTCGAAAATCCGCTGGGGGCAGGGTAGTGGAGCTGGTCCGGTTGGTAGATGTAGTTGAGGAACCGGGAGGCTTTGTAAGCCGGGTCAGCAGGATTGTATGTAGCCAATGAAGCGACCAGGAATACGATCGCGGCAAGCAAAGCCACTGCGATTATATCGTTACTAACTTTTCGGTCTTCAGACATAGATTCACCCTCGGTCCCGGTAATCGTTGCGGTACCAGTTTCCGCGGCAATCCATGCCCAACCACATTCCTTCGTTGGCGCGCTGACATTCAGAGGGAATGCATAACGCTCCTTTCTTCTTTATCGGAGCTAGCTTGAGAAGAATTTTGAAAGAATTACAACTGCGTCACGTTCGGAGTATTGAGCGACGTTTACGTCAGTCGCAAGATTGGTGAAACCGGAACAATCGGAGTTGGCGGGATGCGATCAGAAGGGTAGCGCAAAGTGACAGGGTTGGCCAGGAAAACGTCGCGCAGAGACCCAAAGACGCAGAGAATTTTCATCAGACTTCGATCTCTTCAAAATGGCTCGCGATGATGCCGTCATTTGGACGCAAACACGGAATCCCTTTAATCTTTGGATAGGCTCTAAAACTCTCGGACGAAAAGAGCGAATCAGAAAACTCCGACAAAGGAGTCAAATAGCGCGGGCAAGCAAGTTTGGGTACGACCGAAGCGGCACCAGGGTCTTTTGAAATCACCGTGATTGCAGTTGGGTTTTGAGGATTGACGATCGGCTCAAACAGCTCATGCCGCACCACTTTCATCCCCAACGTTTCAGCATGTTCGACCAGTGCACGGCAATATCCCAACCTGTCCATTCTCGCTCTCGCTTCATCGCCAGCCAGCTCATATCCCGGCTCGAACAAGATCAGGTAGCGTGACGCGATCCGATACAACTCGGACAATATTTCTGGTTCTCGGCCCCCATTGGGTTCAATTGTATGTGACGTGTAAACCACATCAAAAGAGTTATCCAAGTATGGAGCATTAAAAATACTGGCGACCGACAGCCAAGCCTCCGAACAATTTTGACCCGCCAGCCATTTGCGACACACGGCCATCCGTGACCAGGAAATATCAAAGCCGTGGATATGCAGCGGCGATGTCTCGAAACCTTTGGCAACAAACGACAGCGTCGTGCCTTCGCCTACGCCCGGTTCAAGAATACTGTTCACCGAAGTCCTCCGCGAAATTTCGGCAGCAATCGCCGCTCCAAATTCCTGCTTATGCTCAAACATTTCCGTCGACTCTAACGCCCGTACATACGAACCGGTTTGCAAGTCATACGCCGTTTCGATAATCTCTTCCGTGTTTTGTTTAGAATCCAATTCTTGACGAAGGAGTTCTGTAATATTCTCTCCCCGTTGATAGGCTTCCTTGATTGCTTTTGGATTCATGGTTCCTCAGTTAACAAAAAAACAAAACAACAAAAAAACAAAAACGCAAAACAACAAAACACGAGAAGAAGCTGCCGGAATCGATAGGCTACCACAACAATGTCACCCTGCGGACACGATTGGGGGCTTATCGACTTGCGACTCACTTTGATAGCTGCATACTAAGTCTCACACAACCGGCGGGATCGGGTTGGTTATAAAACAATTCAATGGGAGATGTATGATGCGCTTCGTGCTTAGCCTCAATTTTCGCTGCCACCATTTTTTACTGGCTTTGATTATTGCATTTGCATTTCACTCAACCGGCCACGCACAGTCGGGCGATAAATCCGCTTCAAAAAAGAATGTCGTAGTTGTGATGGGAATGATCCACTCCAAGCACAAGAAGGCTGGCCCTTACGACCTGAGCAACCTCAAAACGTTGATTCGAAAAGTCAATCCGGACTACGTGCTAACCGAGATCCCTCCTGACCGACTGGAAGCGGCACAAAATCAGTTTCGTGAAACGGGAGTGATCACCGAATCTCGCGTAAGAGTATTTCCTGAGTACACCGATGCACTTTTTCCGCTGACCAAAGAACTGCCGTTCAAAATTATCCCCTGTGCGGCATGGAACACCGCGATGAACGAGTCGCGAAAGCAGACTTTAAAGAAAGCGAAATCTGACTATGCCAAAGAGTATTCGGAAATGGTAGCCGCCCAGGCTCAGGCGGGCCGTAACATTGCATCCCTTGGCAACGCGAACGACCCGGCAGTCATTCACACCGAAGCCTATGATGAATTTGTCAAAACCGGAATGCAGCCTTACGATCGGCATTTCAATGAACTCATTGGCGAAGGCGGTTGGACCAACATCAACGCGGCCCACTATCGACTGATCGGAGAGGCTCTCGACAAGCACAGTGGTGAAGGAAAACGCTTTCTCGTCACGTTTGGTTCGTGGCATAAATATTACATTAAGGAACAACTCCGTAAACGAACCGACATTGAACTGGTATCCATGACTGAATTTATCCAAGACGCTTCACCGATCCAGTGGCCTCGTTTTCGCCTCAACAGTTCAGGAAACAATTCGTTTGGGCCCACCGAAATCCAGTCTCCCGTAGTTGACTGGAAATATCCAACTGGCGAGATTATTGAGTCCTCTCCAGTTCTCGTTGGCGATACGATTTACATTGGCGGCCATGCAAAACGGCTGCATGCGATCGACTGCAAGACGGGAGAACTAAAATGGAAGTTCGACGTTGGAGGCTGGGTTCGCGCTACGCCATCTGTTGTTGATGGGGTTGTCTACATTGGAGCTGACGACAACAAATTTTACGCGATCGACGCCAAGTCAGGCGAAAAGAAATGGGAGTTCGCCCTCGGAGAAGGCGGCGAACAGTCCTCTCCGACGATCGTCGATGGTGTCGTATATTTCGGGGCTTTTGACAACTATGTATACGCCCTTGAGGCAAAAACTGGAGAACAGATCTGGAAGTTTGACGCCGGTGCCAGCATGTTGTCTTCGCCAGCGGTTGACTCCAAATCAATTTACATCGGAACCTACAAAGGCAAAGTCTTTTCGATTGACCGCAAGACTGGCAAGGAGAATTGGGTCTTCCATGAAAATGACAAGCCTGTTTTTTCTTCACCAGTTGTAAGCAACGAATCGGTGACCTTCACGTCGTATGACAGACACATTTACGCGGTCGATACAGCTGACGGATCAATTAGATGGAAACACAAAACGGCAGGAGATATATTTTCTTCGCCAACCGTTGTCAGGGACACGCTGTACGTTGGCAGTAACGACAGCAATCTTTACGCTTTGGAATTCAAAACGGGAAACATGATCTGGAAAACAGACCTCAACGGCGCCGTCTTTTCGTCGCCGGCCATCACTGACAATTCAGTTTACGTTGGCTCATCTGATGGACACATGTATGCCCTCAATCGTAAAGACGGAACCGTTCGCTGGGGCTATAAAGTCGGTGACAAGGTTAAGGTTTGGACTTCCCCAATCGCCATCCAGGGTCGCATCTACTTTGGAAGCCACGCAGGGGATGTGATTGCGTTGAAAGAAAAGCCCTAGTGGTCCTTCAAAACTGAATTGACCAGCCCTTTCAGGATTTCGATCTGAACATCAGGTAGCAAACGGGATTAGCGTCCGGTCTTAAAGATTACATGCACGTGCGTAATCTCCTTTAGCTTTCATGCCAGCATCAGAATCGGGGTCGCTGAAGCAAAGCGATTTCGTACAAAGGTGAAATTCTCAGACCCCGTGCGCCGCTACGGATCTACGTAGCGTCGTCGGTAAGACGCGCTACTTTCAT
>CAYSQZ010000052.1:0-24483 GCA_964433035.1 uncultured Pirellulaceae bacterium
CCGAGCGTGTCACCTAGCGGTGACAGCTCGACCCTCCCAGAGGGCCCAGAGGGAGAGTGGCGACATATATGCGTACATAACCACGTCGGTTGCTATCTTTTTCTTTCTTGCTTTCTCTTGGCTGCCTATGGTCGTATGCCCGGACAGTGCAGTTGCGGAGCAGCCGCCCAACATCGTCATCATTTTTGCCGATGACCTTGGGTACGGTGACCTTAGCTGCTTTGGTGCGACAAAGATCGCGACTCCGAACATCGATCAACTGGCAAGTCACGGAATGAAATTCACGGATGCCCATTCTGCGGCTTCACTTTGTTCACCGTCGCGATATGGGTTGCTCACGGGCCGGAGTCCCTGGCGGTTGCATAAGAAAGGCAACGGCTATCGTCTGGAACCTGGACAAAAGACGATCGCGATGTTCCTGGGACAAGCAGGCTATACATCGGCGGCAATCGGAAAGTGGCATCTGGGTTACAGCAAAGATTGGAACAAGCCGATTGAAGGGCCTCTCGAAGTTGGGTTCGACTATCACTTTGGCGTTCCCAAAAACCACAACGATTCTACAAGGGCTTTCATTGAGAACCATGACCTCTTCGGTCGCAAGTCCAATGAAGAATATCGCATCGTCAAAGGACGTGACTTTCCAGAAGGCTTGGCTCAACCGCGCGTTGAGGATCAAGTTGACAGCACGCTTACTGAGAAGGCCGTTGGTTTTATTCGTCGCAATGCAGAGAAGCCGTTCTTTCTCTACTTCACACCTTGCGCCCCACACACGCATGTTACTCCAGCAGCCAAGTTCCGTGGCACGAGTAAGGCTGGGCTTTTCGGAGACTATGTGCAGGAACTCGATTCACACGTTGGAACGATTCTCAAGACGCTCGATGAGCTAAAGCTCTCTCAAAACACGCTTGTCATATTCACCAGCGACAATGGTTCGACTCCCAAAGACTTCAAGAAAACTCAGGGGGTGCACTTGAACCTCTCGGACGACTCGGGTGACATCCGCACGAAGTTTAAATCGGCCAAAGCCGACGCCAAGAAGTTGGGGCATGTAACCAACGGTGTCTGGCGCGACGGTAAGGGCTACGCTTACGAGGGCGGGCATCGCGTTCCCTTGATTGCCCGCTGGCCGGACCGCATCGAAGCGGGGACGTCGTCGCAATGCACTGCAAATCTTACCGATCTATTTGCAACTGCTGCAGAAATCGTCGATCGAGACCTGCCTTACGATGTTGCTGAAGACTCGTTCAGCCTGTTGCCGGTTTTGCTTGGCAAGCAGGAGCGGATCGCCGATCGCGATACGGTCTTTATTCAGGGTAATGGCAAGGACAGCGCTGTCGCAGTTTGTTCAGGAAAATGGAAGTTGATTTTTCGCTACGGTGATCAAGAGCAACGAGGCCATGAACTCTACGACCTCTCGCAGGATCCAGGTGAACTTACAAACCTTTCCAGTGAGTATCCCGAAATCACAAACACAATGGCTGCAGCATTTCAAAAGGCTGATGCCGACGGGCGAACGCGTCGTTAATATCCCGTGTTAGAAGTTGATTCTAATTTGGAAACCGAAGAGCTCCCTCACTGACGTTTCGGGTTTCCTTTCAGTTTTGATTAAAGTGCAGAGCTCGAGAAGCTCATATGTCGCGCAGCAAGGAGTGTTTCATTAAGATGCTGGAATGTGTGTGCCACTGACGGATTGAGTTTCGGCAGTACAATCGAAGCGAGCTGGTGACACGTCAGAGATCAAGAACATGGAACGGATTAGAAACGCATGATTGAAAAACATGAGAATAAGATTCTGTGTCGCGATGCCATTCGATTTACAGAATCTCTACCCGCTGAAGTTTTTGACTTGGTTGTTTGCGACGGTCCTTATGGCGTTACCAACCATGATTGGGATCAAGTGGGCAGTATTCAAGAATACAACCTTGGCCTAATCAAGCAGTTTAGCCGGGTGTTGAAACCAGGTGGAGCATTGTATTTGTTCGGCAAGTCCGACTGCATTGATTTTGTAGACTACCGAACCTATCTGGATCTAAGCACAAAGATTGTCTGGTACCAGCCCAGCCGTTTGGCTCAGGGGCGAAGGTCTTATACAAACAACTACGACATTATTTGTTACTTCACCAAGGGGCGAGTCAACGAATTTAATTTGGATGACATTCGGGTTGCGCAGCTCGTAGAGTTAGAGCATAGAAAACGTTGTGAGAATGTACCCTCTGTAAAGAACGGGCCTTACGGTAAGACTGCGTTCAACAAGAAAGGAAAGAATCCCGGCAACGTTTGGGGGGATATCAAACAGTTGACTTACAAATCCAAAGAACTATTGAGCCGAGAATTGCTAAATACCATCCAAAAGCCCGAGAGACTTATTGAGCGGCTGGTTAAGGCAAGCTCGTCTGAAGGTGACTGGGTGTTCGACCCATTTTGCGGAAGCGGAACCGTCCCTGCCGTCTGCGAGCGATTGGAGCGGAAATACGTCGCTTGCGAAATCAATAGTGACTACGCGAAACTCGCAAGGCATCGCGTCAAGGCAATCCAAAATGCCAAGCGCCAATCGTCGCGATTGTCACCTCAGTCCAGTTGCAACTAGCGTTGGAATCGAACGATTTGCCCGTCAAACTCGCTATTTGCATTGGCCGATTTGAAGTGCCGATTTGACCGTTGGAGCTAAAAATCGGCAGGCACACTTAGTAGGTCAGGCTGTGCCTGACACTTGCGGGGGACGGTCGTCAGGCACAGCCTGACCTACTGTTACTGCCAGGGCGATCGCATTGCGCGATCCCGATACTCTGACATTAAAATCGAAATCTATATTACTGGTCTCTGACGTACTTGTTGAGCCACTGAATCGTTTCGGCGTGCGTGTGCAAAATTGATTGGCGGGCTCGGTAGCCGTGTGACTCGTGCGGTAACATCACCAGACGGACCGTACCGCCATTGCCCTTGATTGCCTGATACATGCGGGATGACTGAAGCGGAAAGGTTCCGCTGTTGTTGTCATTCTCGCCGTGGATCAACAACAACGGCTCGTTGATCTTGTCGGCGTGCATGAACGGCGAAATGTTGTGGTAGATCTGCTTGGCTTCCCAATACGGTCGCCGCTCGGATTGAAAGCCGAACGGCGTCAGCGTTCGATTGTAGGCGCCGCTTCTGGCAACACCGGCTTTGAAGAGATCGCAGTGCGCCATCAAATTGGCTGTCATAAAAGCGCCATAGCTGTGGCCACCAACACAAACGCGGTCCCGATCGGCGACACCCAGTTCGACGGCGTGATCGATGGCGGCTTGGGCAGCACTGACAATTTGCTCAATAAACGTGTCGTTCATGGTTTCGGGATCACCAATGACGGGCATGGTTGCTGCGTCCATGATCGCGTAACCCTGTGTCAACAAAGTCAAATGAGTCAGCCCGCGCATCTGCGTGAACAGAAAAGGGCTGCCCGAAACCTGCCCGGCTGTTTTGGCGTCATTGAATTCTCGCGGATAAGCCCAAACCAATAGCGGCAGTTTTGTGCCCTCTTGATAGTCGGCTGGCAAGTAAAGCGTTGCCGAAAGGGGAACGCCATCGGCTCGTTCGTACGTAACCAATTGTTTTTTGATTCCGCGAATCTGAGGCGTAGGATCCTTGAACTCGGTCAGTTGACGCTTGTCGCTCGAAGCCCCTTCCTTCAGCGTGCGGAGAAAATAATTGGCAGGAGTTGTAGGATTTTCGTGGTCGGTGATGACTTCCAGCTGACCGTCGGGGTTGCTGGAAACAATTCGAGAGACGGCTTCGTAATTACCATCTTCACATCGCCACAGCCGCTGGGTTTGAAGCGTCTTCAGATTTTGACGATCGATGAATGGCAGGTTTCCTGCTGGCGAAGCACCATTGCCTTTGCGATAAATCCAGTCACCATCCTGGCGGGCTACCAAATGGCCAGTCTGATCGGGTTGGCTGATTATCGAACCGGGATCGTTGTACCGATCGCGAATGCTGCGGTCGACCAGCGTTTTTGGTTCGTCGTCGGAATCGAGGTCATGCAACAGCGAAACAACCCACCGCCGGTCGCGGTCGTATTGAGTTGTCAACAAAAGCGACGAATCTTCGAAATACTCCGCGCCGACCGCCCGATGATTGACCCGGACGATCTCCTGAGGTGCATCAGAAAACGGAGCGGATTGCATCATGTATCGGTCGCGATATTCTGCCTCCTGATTTGGATCTCCACCATCAAGTGCTTCGAACCACACCAGTGTCGCCGGTGCGCTTGATTTCCAGTCGACTCGACGCGGACCGGTCCGAACGCCTTCGATGGGAATGTTTTCGTCCAGAGGAACTTCGACGATGGTGTGCGATGGAGGGCCGGCCAGAGCATCGTTGATTTTCCAGACCTCCACGCTGCGGGGAAAACTGGAATAGGTCATCAAATAGCTGAAAGGCTTTTTGATTCTTGTCAGTAGAACGAAATCGCCACTTGGCGAAGGACTGACGCGGGAATAGATTCCCGGTTGACCAAGTTTACGAACTGATCCGTCGAGACCAAGAACCGCGAGTTGAGTCGTGGCATAATGAGAAAACAGAGCCTCGTCGTGAGCGTTCCCCAGAAGATCTTGGTAGGTGCGAGTCGGCGATCTGTTGCCGTAAGACTCTTGAATGTTGGGGCCGCTGGGAGCTGTTTGGTCAGCCGGCTCTTCCCCTTGATCGTCTGGAACCAGTTGGCAAAGAATCGCGTCGCCGTTGGGCATCCAGTCAGTTCGCCCCATCACGGTATTCAAACGATCGGTCAGCTTATGGCTTTTCTCCGGTGCATTGGTTGGGCAAACCCAAAGTTCCTGACCGCTGGGTGTCGCTAGAGTGTAGGTGAAGTGTTTTGAGTCGTGGGACCAGTTGATGCCGATCAATTTTGACTCGGGCGAAAAGGGAATCTTTACCAAATTCCGGTTTGCATCTTCGCCTCGCTTACCCAATGACAAACCGGTGTAAAAATTAGTGGCGAATCGCCCATTGATCGCGGGGTCGATGCGAATCCCGGCCAGACCAAGCATCCGCCGAGCGACGTGGCTGATGTCGGGCATCGATTCGCGGTCCACGAACAGCATCCACTGGCTGTCAGGACTAAAACTGATGGCTGGATCAGGCTGGGCGTCGATGATGTCGACTACCGCTTGAGGGGGAAGCTGGTATGCGGAGTCTTGCGCCATTGAATATCCCGAAAATAGAATAACGGTAAGCAGATAAGTTGGAACGAAAAGCGTGGCGAGTATAGACTGCCTGTTTGTTTGATGTTGAGTCAAGTTAAGATCCTTGTCACGGAATACCTTTTTGAAGTAGTTTCAAAATTGTAGCCGCATTGCCGGAGTGCGGACATGCTGCTTTAAATTGCTCCACGTTCTGGTGAACGCGAGTCGTGGCTCGATTTTCAAAGGTAACCCCACGGGGCTGTGATTTTGTCAAACGCTTGGAACCATAAATGGTAACCCGACGCGTTAGCGAGGCGAAGCGATTTGCCGCTTCTTCCTCGCTTACGCTTCGGGTTTCCATTGGACGACCACACCTCCGCGGTCGTTTCTGGATCGCAATCGTGGACGACAATGGGGACCGTTCTCTGCTTCCAAATTTGAATTGTCAATCAAGAAATCTGATTCGAGAAAATTTCAATTTGATCAAAGTTTTGTTACAATATGGTTAGAGAATCGACGAATCTCAATCTTCAACTGAAATTGAACGCTTTTGGCCTGCGTCAAATCGTTGTCCTTTTTAAATGTTTTGTGCGCGAAAATTCAGCAGACTGAGACTTGCACTTTATGATTCCCAAGTTTTCAATTCGGCAACTTCTCTGGGCTATGGTTGCAATTGGCATGTTGTCGCTATGCATGTCCAGTGCGGCACGCGGGAATCGAGTCGCATTCGGAATTTCGGTTGCCCTGGTCGGGGCGGTCTTTCCCTTAACGGCCTATGCCATTGTTCATTGGGCTTCGTTTGGAATTGCGAATCTTACACGCATGTTTGGCAATCGCCCGGTAGCAAATAGGGTGGACCAATCGGTTGTGGTGGCCGGAGAAGCAGCTGATTCGGTTGTTCCTGACGAGAAAGCAATTGCAGATTTAGACGGGGAATCGGTTCGTGCCGAAAATGGAGACCAGCATGTCTAAGCCGTTGGCAGGTGTTGATTTGAGTTCGAGGACGTCAATCGCGTTAGCCGTCTTTGGCATGACTTGGTTGGCTGTGATTCTTCTGCTTGATACCGCGGTGCTTTTCGCCCAGAAGCCGGTAGTGCCAAAGGGAGTCAACGGCTATACGGTGACGATCGATCAAGATTGGTCTGAGAGTACCGGAGGGTTTCGGCCGGTTCGCGTGACGATCGAAACCAATCCTGTAAAAGCTGTCGTTGATGACGAGCGGTTTACTATCCGGGCCACAGGCAGGCAGTATCGAGTTGCTGAGCGAGTCACGTCGACGGAGCTAATAATTCCTGCCGGACAGAAATCGGGCACGGCCGAGTTTTATCTTGAAGAAGCGACTTTGCCCAATGCCAATAGCGAGATTCTGATTACCACGGACCGCAAGCGTTTGTTGCTGCGAGAGCAAATAAGCCGTCAGGGCTGGCTTGGTCATCCCGATGTTCTCATGATTTCAGATGAGTTTTCCGAACAGATGACATCCCAGTATGTTTGCTGCAAAGGGAAATTCAAAACGTGGAATAAAATGGCTGCGGTCAGTTTAAATAATACAAAATCGACGCTACCGAGTTTTGGGTATCTAGGTGCGATCTATAACATCAACGCGGGGGGATTTTATGGTACGGTGAATCAACCTGTGAATCAGGCAGGCAATGTATCAGCCAACACTATATTGCCTGACGACAAGCTACCAGTAGCCACCAGAGTTGAGTCTTTGCAGATGTTGGCAGGCCGAGTAGGTTTCCACTACGCGCGCCCTGTTGATTTGCCGAACAGTTGGATTGGTCTTCAAGGCGTTGATATCATCGTGATTTCGCTGGACCAGTTCAAATCGCTTGCTCAAAAAAACGAACTTCAACGAAGCAATCTTGAAAAGTGGGTGACCGCCGGGGGCGCGTTGGTTGTCTTTGATGCTGGACCCAAGTTTAAAAATGCGGATCAAATCTGGCCATTGCTACTGGGTACTGAGCGGGAGTTCGTTGCTGAGAGCAAAAATTCAATGTGGCGTGTTCCCAATTCGAAACTCGCTAAATTGACTGGTCCGATAAGTCCCAATCCGGCTCATTCATCCAATGGTTATTGGATTCCTCCGTCATCTTATAACGCTTCGGATGTTTCGGTTTCCAAATGGAAGCAGTATTCCAGTCCAGGAGATTTTCCAAAATCAACCCCGTTTGGAATCTGCGGCTACCTTGATGGAAGCATCGTTGCAGTCGACTCAGATATGTCGAAGTGGAAGCCTGGTGATTGGCAGTTTCTTCACAATTCAATAGTAACCCAAGGCTTGCTGCTCAATGAACGAGTTTCGTTCAGCGAGATTGGAGCGCAGTCGGGAGGTATCAATTTTCGGGTCCCCGGGGTTGGCGAACCTCCGGTGAAGACGTTTCAGGTCTTGATCGGATTGTTTTTGCTATTTGCTGGACCAGTCATGGTGATCATCCTCAAGCGTACCAAGCAAATGCAATATCTGTTTGTCGCGGTTCCGCTGCTTTCGGCAGCTGTGTGCTCGTCACTGTTTCTGTATGCGGTTGTCGTTGACGGCTCCAATCGTTGGGGGCGATGCAATTCGGTCACCCATATCGATCACAAAACCTCGATGGCGGTGACTCACACACGGGCATCCTACTACTGCGGAAGACATCCCGGAACGTACGAGCTGCCTGCGGATTGTCTGGGCATTGCCTATTCCGATCCGTCCAGTCCTTCCCTTGTCGAATATGAAAAAGGTTTGATGAAGTTATCTAGCGGCAAGATCTCCGCCAGAGTTCCACATGAAGTAACTTCTGCGCGACCGTATCAAACTGCCGAACGACTGCTGGTGCTCCCGGGTAAGACGTCGGCACAAGCCGATTCACCGGATGCTCAGATAACCGATCCAGCGTCGGATGTTGCTCCGAGAGTTCAGAATCGATTTGGTGCTGAGGTTAAGTGGGCGTTGATTCGTACAGAGGATGGCTATTTTGTCGTCAACGATTTGCCGGTAGGTCAGACGGTTGATGCCTCGGTTTCCAAGTTGTCATCCGGGGCAGCTACTGCTCGGTCATTGGCAAATCAACTCTCGCCTAAGTTCGTCGGCTTTCGCAGTCGCAATCGTAATCGTAGGTATTCTTCGCGCAATTTCGGGCACGGTTATGAAGATGCCTGGGGAGAGGACTATCGAGTCGTCAACTTGTTGAAGAGCGGCAAATTGAAGGAGCTTTTGAGTCAACCCAATTCATACGTTGCCATTATGGAGGAGTTTCCATTGGTGGCTGAACAAATTGAACCTGTCCAATATAAGATGCAGCTGCATGTCGTCCGTGGCCAATGGTAATTCAAATTCAGGCGAAGACGTGATGATCCAGTTGGATGACGTCACTCGCTCCTTCGGCAGTACCCGCGCTGTCGATGGGGTTTCGTTTCATGTTCGGGCTGGAGAAGTGTTTGGGTTTATCGGCCCCAACGGGGCTGGCAAAACGACCAGCATGAAAATTCTTTCAACCCTCGATACTCCGACCTCCGGAGAGGCTTGGGTGGATGGATTTTCAGTTGTCGATGACCCCGATCGCGTTCGACGCCGGCTGGGCTGGATGCCTGACGGATTTGGGACTTATCCCAACGTCAATTGTGAAGAGTATCTTGATTTCTTCGCCCGGTCTTATGGGCTGCGTGGCAAGGATCGTCGCCGTGCATTGACCAATGTGATGGGGTTTACCCAGCTGGATCAGCTAGCCAATAAGCCAGTGTCCGGTTTATCAAAAGGAATGAAGCAACGGTTATGCCTCGGTCGCGCGCTAATTCACAATCCCAAAGTATTGATTCTTGACGAGCCCGCCGCAGGATTGGATCCACGAGCCCGAATCGAGCTTCGGGAAATGATCGGAGCGCTGGCCAGCGAGGGTAAGTCGCTTTTGGTGAGCAGTCATATCTTGACCGAGCTGGCTGAAATGTGTGATCGAGTTGGGATCATTGAGCATGGCAAGCTTCTGGCGGTGGGGACGGTTCAGGAGATTCTCGACCAAGGGTCTACCGAAAGCGGTCGGGCCGAGTCGACCACCATTGAACTGAAGTTGCTTAGTGAGTTTGAAACCGCCAGACAATGGTTGACCCAGCAGGATGGTGTCGAATCAGTGGTCGTCAATGGACAAGCGATTCAATTTCAGTTCACCGGCGGTTTGGAGCTTCAAGCCGATTTGCTGGCGTCGATGATTGATAACGGAATTCGAGTGGTTGGGTTCACCGGCAAACAAAAATCACTCGAAGATGTTTTCTTAACCGTCACACGGGGGAGGGTGCAATGAACGAATCCTCTACGGCGCTCGAATCGGCGAGCCTCGGATCCAAGTTGGGCGGCGATGCTTCCAATGGATCAAGTCTCAGTATTGCCAACGAGAAAACAACCGCGCTGGCAAGATTCAATGAGCGTTTGAGCGAATGGTGCAGTTCGATTCTGGTCAAGGAAACGAGGCAGGCGCTCAAGAGTCGACAGTTCATCTGGACTTATCTGGCACTGATGATTTGTGTCGGTGTCTGGACCGTTTTCGGTTTGGCAAATACCAATAACCAATACCAAGCTGGCCGGGAACTGCTGGCTGGATTTTGGGTGATCTTGGGGTTTCCGCTTGCTTTGATCATTCCCTTTAGCGCTTATCGTTCGTTATCGCGAGAGTTTGAGGACGGCACGATCAATCTGATCTCGATTACGACAATGAAGCCGTACCAGATCGTGACGGGTAAGTTTGGAAGTGCCGTGCTCCAGATGTTGACTTATCTCTCGGTGTTGGCCCCCTGTATTTGCTTTACTTACCTGCTGCGCGGAATCAGCATCAGTCAAATTGTACTTGGGCTTTCGATTTGCGTGGGAGGTTCGATCTGCCTGACCGTATTGGGGTTGTTCCTGGCGGGTGTCTTTCGTTCCCGGACCCTCGGGGTTGGTGTTTCTGTTCTGTTCGTTTTGTTTTTGGGTTGGTTGTACTATTGCTGGTGCGAGATCATTTGGGACATTACGAGGTATAGCAGCAATATCACGGATGAACCCGAATTTTGGATTGTCGCTTATGCCTTCGTAGCTTTCTTTGGTTCTACGGCGGTGCTATTGCTGGTCGCAGCGGCTGCTCAAATTTCTTTTCCAGCCGACAATCGCTCGACTCCAATTCGAATCGCGATGTTTGTTCAGCAGATTCTATTCTTCGGATTGCTGATAATGATGATTCCACTTGCCCCGCGAGAGGATCTTGCGATCTGGGCGATGTTGCTATTCGCGGGGCATTATTGGTTGATTATGGGCTTCCTGATGATCGGGGAATCAGTTTTTATTTCACGAAGAGTGCAGCGAACCCTTCCTCGAACGTTTCTCTCACGATCCATGTTCTCTCTGTTGATGCCTGGTTCAGGGAGAGGTTTTCTTTACGCGGTTGCCAATATTTGGACCTGCGGCATTGTCCTTTTGTTGATTGTTGGCTTTGCTGATTTCCTGGTTGACGAACAATCCCAGCAATTATTTGGAGGGCGGCGATTTGGAGGAAACGCAAGTTGGGTCGTCACGTCAGAGATGATTTCGCAGGCCCTGATTACCTGCCTTTTCGTGAGCTGGTTTTTGTCGATTATTTATCTGGCGATGAGATGTTTTGAGAACCGGAAGAAACAGTGGTCGACAGGCGTCGGGTCAACGGTCAGTTTACTGCTGGGTGCTTTGCTGATCGCTGGATTGTCGATTGGAAGTTTTATCGTTCACATGAATTACATTTCTTGGCGTAATGGGGACATGATGTCTGTCCCGCTAATGGTCAATTGGTACCTGATAAGTTACGAGGTTGCTGAATCGGGTTTCGGCGGAAGTTTTCCAAGAATGGCAGTTTGGTATTTTTTGTTTGCGATCCAGAAGGTGATCGTGATTGGGATCGCGGTAGCGTTGGCGTCGCGAGAGTTGCTCGTTCGACCGATCGCAGTACCTCAGCGAGTCCAGATTGAAGCTCAAAAATCCGTTAAGTCCAATGTCCCAGCTGGTGAAACGATCGATGAGATTTTTGGTGAGTTGAAGAAGTAATGCGCTTGGAATTTAAGACAGATCCATATGAGGCCGACGGATTACAGAACTCTCTGCGCCTCGATGTCTCTGCTCGCGGTAAAAATGGTTAGCATTTGCACTTATTGCTCCAGCGCTTGACGCACTGTGGCGGGCATGAACGCCTGGGCTGATTTGGTCCATTTTGATTTGAGTGCGTCGGCGATCGAGAGCTTGAGTTTACTTTGGTTTTTTGCGAACTCCTTGTTGAGCTTCTCGACTAGCTTGTCTTCTTTCTCGGCAATTTTTTGGTCAAGCGATTTTCGCACACCTTTGGAAACCTGTTGGGCGAACTCACCTCCAGCTTTGCTCACCCGATCGATCCGAAATTCATCAACCACCAGATTGGCTTCTTTGGCAACCGGCACGAATACAAGATCAGGCGGAAAGTTGTTGATGTCCATCGTGACCCCAAGTTCCACACCCACGACCATTCTGATTTTCGTGTGGCCGTGGGCGCTAATGCTATAAAGCTGAACGCCTTTGACCCATTTTGACTGACGGCCAGCGATGTTTAGATGGGCAGCAAAGTGGACATCGAAAGCCACTTTTTCATCAGCGGTCTCTCGCATGTTTTTTACCGTGATTGAAAATTCCTCGTTTGGGTTAACAAGGGTGGCGGAGTACTTTTTCCATGTCCCATGGTTAACCATTTTTTTTCGACGTTTGGTTCTAATCTTAAATCCATCCCGCCGCACCTTAAGCCCATTCCAACGTTCGTCCTGGTCTCCCCAGTCTTTTGTTTCTTCGAAAGTATGGGGAATGTTGTCGAGAACCATTTTTGTGATCAAGCCGTCAAGTTCCGAACCAGCGTCGGCCGAGGTCGCCTCGGGCTCAAGTGGGATTGGAGCTTGCCGGGTCGGCGTCGGCGGGATTGGTGTTGATGGTTGAGCTGGGGACACCGGCGTCGTCCGCTGAAGAACACTGACCCCAGGCTTGTCGACAGCTTGAGCGGACCCAGGAGTAGCCGAAGGTTGGGAAGATTGCTGGGAAAGCGCTTCGCTAATGTTCAAAAGACAGCTGAACATCAGGACCGCAAGGCCGACCCCAAGCCCAGGCTTGGGAGCGACGATTCGATTGCCAAAAGTGAATTGCATTTTTCGGCCAATCTCGATCTAACTTCTGCTATGCTGTGGAAAACTGATAACTGCTGAACTCTTTATCGACGAAATCCAAACGGTTGGCTAGTGAAATTGGGCTTGGGCTTTGCCGCTTTATCATTTGGAAACCCGAAGCTTCAGCGATGGTTCGTCGAAAACTCGTGGAAATTCCCTTGCTGAGGCGTCGGGTTGCTTTCAGTTTTAACTGAAGGATAAAAACTAGTGGTCGGTCTGTCAGATCTGAATTGACGGGTACCATGTTTACGCTCGCGTAAGCATGCTCACGCAAGCGTGAAGCATGGCACCCGTTTTGCTATTCATTTCAGGATTGACGAACCACTAGGTGACGCAAGCATTCAGTTTCGCTTTAAGATCTACTATTATCTTCCAAACTAAATCAATCGTTCGACCGCCGCACTTTTAATTCTCGCAGTGATAGCGTGCCTCTTATTAAAGCCAATTTTATTTTGACATCGGTCGCTTTCCTGGTTCTTTTTTGTTTGTTGGGGTGCGAGCAGTCCAGATCGTTGCCGGCGCCATTACTTGAAAATTCCGAGTATGAACTCGAAGGACGTGTACGGCGACTCTGGGGTGGTGATAGTTTTGAGTTTGGTGAAGTCGATGAACTGCACTGTATCATGATCCGAGGTGTCGATACGCCTAAGCCCGGTCAGCAATATTTTGATGATGCCAAAGCGCATCTGGCAAAACTGTTGCGCAAACGGATTGCTCGAATTTCTATCGTGAGTCGAGATTCGATGATGCGGGAGTTTGCTGATGTCCACTCGCGTCCCAAGACTGCTGGAAATGCGACTCTGGCTGAATATGCAAACACGCCTGATGGAATTGAAATCAATGTGGGACTTAGTTTGATCCAGGAAGGTCTTGGCTGGTATGACGGAATGGAATTCGAGGGCGCCGAAGCGTATAAGCAAGCCGAGTTGGCTGCCCGAGAGGCGCGTCTTGGAATCTGGGTTCAAGAGAATCCGGTTCCGCCGTGGGACTTTGAAGAGTATTAAGGTCGGTGCGCGAGATTGGTTTTCGATGTTTGCCGCGCCGCGCGTGAAAATTATCGCCTATCGCGGCAACGATGCGTTGAGTAAAGTCACCCTCCCTTTGGGAGGGTCGGGCGCAGCCCGGGGAGGGCTATTGAAGAGAATCTGGGTGCTGCCGGTCTACGCGGGGCCAACAAAAAAACCGTACAAGAAAGACTTGCACGGTTTAGTGTTCTGACACAAAGGTTGTTGCGTCACTCCACCAGTCGAACGCTCTCTGCTCGTGGACCTTTTGGTCCATTGCCTTCGGAGTATTCAACTTTTTGGCCCTCACGCAGATTTTCATACGTGGTCTCCTCCAAAGCAGAGTGGTGAAAGAAAATATCTCCTCGCTCGCCTTCAATGAAACCAAAACCTTTGTCCGTCAACTTCTTAATAGTACCTTGCGGCATTTCCGCCACTCCCAAACTAAACACACTTTGTCAGTCGCAAATGTTTGCGCGTTACCCAAATCTATTTCCTGGAAGCAGAAGGTCCACAGTCGGAATGCAATTGGAAGGGTTCGAAACATTCATTAGCGACACATTGTCACCAACTTTCGGCCAACACGATTTCTGAATTCTAAGGCACCTGATACCCAAATTCAAATTTTTTCCATTCTTGAAAACCCAATCCAAAAGCCAATTGCGCCAATAAGCCTGTTGAAAATGAGTTCTCAATCAATTTGAGACACTGCCCATGGCCAGAAAATCAAGCTTTATCGAGTCGTTTTAAGCTTTCGGTTCCGATAACAAATGTTTATGGTTGGCGTGCCACAATGGGCCAATCTTTTATCGACGAAAAGTTATCCAGTTTATCTGCTCAAGCAATGCGGTACTCAAGCTGAGCCTTTTTTGTGAAGCACAATGAGGCAAGGCGAATGACGTCGCGAAATCCAATCGTCAATTTTTTGCAAACATAAAAAGAGAAATCGAGAAACAAAGTGAACTCTCAATCAGGCGAGACGAAACCAAGCGATGACCCTGAGTTGATCGCTGCCGCTGATGGATTAGTGTTTGACTGCGATGGCACTTTGGCAGACACAATGCCGCTGCACTATATCGCTTGGCGGGATACACTCAAACGATACGGCGTTGAGTTTGGTGAAGACCGGTTTTACGCGATGGCCGGTCAACCGTCAGTCCAAATCATTAAAATTCTTTTGGACGAACAGGGTTTGAGTGGTGACCCCAAAGCGATCGCTGGTGAAAAAGAAGCCGCGTTTCTCAATGTGCTCCCCCAAGTCGAACCGATCGAGCCAATCGTGAGTATCGCCCGCCAGTATCGCGAAACGAAAAAAATGGGGGTCGGTTCGGGCTCCAACCTCAGCGTCGTCTTGCAGGTCTTGGAACATATCGGCTTGACTGATTTTTTCGACGCCATCGTGGGTGCTGAAGCAACCAAGCTTCACAAGCCCGAACCGGATGTGTTTCTCGAAGTTGCTCGCCGAATCGGTGTCGAGCCAGCCAAGTGCCGGGTCTACGAAGATGCAGATCTGGGAATCGAAGCTGCTCATCGCGCGGGAATGACGTGTTTTGACATTCGCGAGATTCACACGCCCCGGCGAATTACCGGATAACTGTAGGCTAACTGCCGTAAGCAGCTATTGGAAATTCGTTGCATCTGACCGACAATGGGCGCTTGATATTATAGAACCTTGATGTTTCAACCTTGAAATTGTGGTCAACGAAAATGTTTCGTTGCTTAGTAACCTCCCGAATAATTGTTACCTTTGAACATGTCAAAATCAAAAATTATCTACACGCTGACCGACGAAGCACCAGCCCTTGCGACCAAGTCGTTCTTGCCAATCGTCCAAGCCTTTACTGGTGCGGCGGACGTAGAAATCGAAACCCGGGACATCTCGCTTGCGGGACGAGTGATTGCCAACTTTCCCGACGAATTGTCTGAATCGCAAAAACAGTCTGATGCGCTGGCCGAGCTTGGTGAGCTGGCCACCAAGCCCGAAGCAAATATTATCAAGCTTCCCAATATCAGCGCTTCGGTTCCACAGTTAAAAGCAGCAATTGAGGAGCTGCAGGCCAAGGGCTACAAGATCCCCGACTATCCGGATGAAGTCGAGACCGAAGCCGACAAGGCGCTTCGCGCCAGATTTGCCAAAGTGCTTGGTAGCGCCGTGAATCCAGTTCTTCGCGAAGGTAATTCTGACCGGCGTGCACCGGGCGCAGTTAAAGCCTACGCGAAGAAAAATCCGCACTCGATGGGAGCTTGGTCAGCCGATTCAAAGTCGCATGTTGCGACGATGGGCAAAAACGATTTTTGTTCCAACGAAAAATCAGTCACGATCGAGAAAGGTGGCGATCTCAAAATTGAACTTGTTGCCGGTGGCGAAACAACGGTTCTCAAAGAAGCGGTTCCTGTACTCGACGGCGAAGTCGTTGACGCAACGTTTCTCGACACCAAAGCCCTCCAGACGTTCATTGCCCAGCAGATGGAAGACGCGAAATCGCAAGGCATTCTCTTTTCGCTGCATATGAAGGCGACGATGATGAAGGTCAGCGATCCGATTATTTTCGGGCACGTTGTGAAAGTCTTTTGTGCCGATGTGTTCGCCAAGCACGCCGAAGCGTTCGAATCGGTTGGTGTTAATCCAAATAACGGACTTGGCAACGTGTTTTCCGAGATCCAGTCGCTGCCGGCGGACAAGCAAGCCGAAATCAAATCGGACATCGAAGCGTGTCTGGCCGCTGGTCCTGATTTGGCGATGGTCAACTCCGACAAAGGTATCACCAATCTGCATGTTCCCAGTGACGTGATCATTGATGCGTCGATGCCGGCGATGATTCGAACGTCGGGGCAAATGTGGAACGCTCAAGGTAAACAGCAGGATACCAAAGCCGTTATTCCCGACAGTAGTTACGCCGGGCTTTACCAGGCAACGATTGATTTTTGCAAGCAGCACGGGGCGTTCGACCCGACCACCATGGGAACTGTTCCCAACGTTGGACTGATGGCCAAGAAAGCCGAAGAGTACGGTTCGCATGGCAACACGTTTGAAATCCCGGCTGATGGTACGGTTCGTGTCGTCGATCAAGCGGGGACGGTCTTGCTGGAGCATGAGGTTTCGGCTGGAGACATTTGGCGAATGTGTTGTGTCAAAGACGGTCCGATTCAGGATTGGGTCAAGCTCGCAGTCAATCGCGCTCGAGCGACGGGCTGGCCGGCTGTGTTCTGGTTGACTCAGTCGCGTGCTCACGATGCCCAGTTGATCAAGAAAGTTAAAACCTATCTCAAGGATCACGATACTGACGGTTTGCAGATCGAGATTATGAGCCTGGTCGATGCTACGACGTTCACGCTTGACCGGGTTAAAAACGGTGAAAATACAATCTCGGTTACCGGCAACGTGATGCGTGACTATCTAACGGACCTGTTTCCGATTCTGGAACTGGGGACCAGCGCAAAAATGCTTTCGATTGTTCCGCTGATGAATGGTGGAGGATTGTTCGAAACTGGTGCCGGTGGTTCGGCTCCCAAGCATGTCCAGCAATTCAATCAGGAAAACCACTTGCGGTGGGATTCTTTGGGCGAGTTTCTGGCTTTGGCGGTTTCGTTGGAACACCTTTCACAGGTCAACAATAATCCCAATGCAAAAGTGCTCGGCGATGCACTTGATATTGCGACGGAGCGGTTGCTTGACCAAGGCAAGTCGCCCTCGCGAAAGGTCAACGAATTGGACAACCGCGGCAGCCATTTTTATCTCGCTTTGTTTTGGGCCGAGGAGTTGGCTAAGCAGACTGCGGCTCCGGATTTGCAAGAGAAGTTCGCTTCACTGGCTAAATCTCTCGCCGCTGCCGAATCGAAAATTGTTGACGAGTTAAATTCGGCTCAAGGCAAACCGATGGATATTGGCGGTTACTATTTCCCTGATTTTGAAAAAGCATCTGCCGCGATGCGCCCCAGCGAAACATTGAACGAGACTCTGGCGACGCTCGGTTAGGCATCAGACGCCCTGCGAGAACCTCACTTCAAATCCAATTGGGCAAATAGATGAGTTTAGAGATTTCACTGCCAGACTGGGCGATCGCGGAGAATGAAGCGCTTCCAGAGTTCATTCCTGATTTGGAAGAGCGCATGCGTGTTGCTATCCGGTTTTCGAGGCTCAATTTTGAAAACCAGACCGGGGGTCCATTTGCGGCTGGCATTTTCGAAAAATCGACTGGAAAAGTAGTTCTCGTCGGCGTCAATCGCGTCGTTCCACTCAATATGTCTTCGGCTCATGCTGAAATTGTGGCCATAACTTTGGCGCAGCAGAAACTCAATACCTATGATCTCGGTGGTCCCGATATGCCCGAGTATCAACTGGTCGTCAACGGTCGTCCGTGCGCAATGTGTTTTGGCTCGATCCCCTGGTCGGGAATTCGCAGTGTTGTTGTCGGTGCTTCGGGAGATCAGATCGAAAAATTGACCGGCTTTGACGAAGGGCCAATTCACCCGCAGTGGAAGTCCGAGCTGGAAAATCGAGGGATTGAAGTCATCGAAGACGTTCTGGCCGAAGAGGCTTGCGAAGTGTTTCGCGATTTCGGCGATAGTGATGAACCGGTCTACAACGGCCGCTCTGGGTAGAGTCGGCCATCGTTGGAAACCCCAACGGGGTTTAATCAACAGCCCAGGGTTCTTGAACCCTGGGGGTCAGGGCAATCAACCCCCAAACCCCAACGGGGTTTCGTCACCGCCTCGCAGATGCCGATCCAATCTCGTTGGGGTTGCGTGCGTTACATGTTCATTGCCCCGAGGTTCAAGAACTTGGGCTAATGATCAAACACCGTTGGCGTATAGATTACTCAACTCCAGATCAACGCATGCTCGCATTGCAACTGGTCCACCACATCGGGCTTCGAATTAAGCATGATCGTTCCGACTCCAAGCTCCGAAACTGGAATTGGTTGGGCATTATCCCGGGAAATTCGGGCGCAAATGGTCAGGTTGGTTACAGACGTTTTGTAGGTCATCTGTACAACGCCACTTTCCAAATCGCAATTGGTCGACCAGTGTTCCACCGCAAGCCAGCCAGATTCGATCCCGGATTTGCGCAGTGCCAACAGCTCTCGATACCAGTCGAACATTTCCTGTTTGTTCTTTTGACCGCCCGATTCACCGTGCAGTTTCGAATTGGTAAATGCAGCCGGATCCGACGGCAATGGTGATCCTTCCCATTGGTGATGTGGATACTCATCGCGACGTCCTTTGTCGACGGCTTTACGCAAACCGGCGTCTTCGAAGTCGGCAAAGAATGGAAACGTTGCTTCGGTCGCCCATTCTTCACCCATGAACAACATCGGGATGGAAGGATAAAGCAAAAAGATCGGTATGACTGCCTTTTGAAAATCGAATGACATCAATTGATGGATTCGCTTACCCTGAGGATGATTGCCAACACTGTCGTGAGTTTGCAGCGCCATGATCAGCGACTCAATGTAGCGCTTGTCGCCTGTGGGATGAAACGTAGTACGAATTTCATCGGTAGTGCGAATTGCATTGGGCGCGCTAAATACATAAGCGTGCTCGAGCGTCTGAGCGATATCAGTTGTCTCGTAATGACGATTGGTCAGCCGCAAATCAGGCGCGCCAAATTTATACACCGAGTGCATTAAACAATCCGACCAAATTGCATCGAAGACCGGACCTTGATGAGTAACTTCTCCAACAAAATCCGGGTCATAAATGTTTGATTCCCCAATCAAATGATATTCACATTCCAGTGGCTTTTTGAATTCAGCAAATCGCCGGCTGGTCTCTTCGATAATATGCTCATGGTTGTCGTCAAACATGTAGTGAACGGCATCGAGGCGTAAACCATCGAAATGATATTCATCCAGCCAGAACAGCACGTTGTCGATCACGAACTGGCGGACCGCTGGCTGGTCAAACTCAAAAGCATCACCCCAGGGCGTGCCAAACTTTTTCGAACGATACGGCCCGAATTCCGAGAGATAGTTTCCTTCTGGGCCGACGTGGTTATAAACAACGTCGATGATGACAGCGAGCTGCGCCTGATGGCAAGCATCAACAAACGCTTTCAATTGATCGGGTGATCCAAAGTTGTTGCTGGGCGCAAAGTAGTTCACACCATCGTAGCCCCAGTTCCATTTTCCGGGACACTGGGCCAGGGGAAGCAACTCAATTGCGGTAATGCCGAGTTCTTTGAGTTCCGCAAATTTCTCGATGGCCGAAGCATAGGTTCCTTTTTGAGTAAACGAACCGACATGCATCTCGTAAATGACCAGATCACGTTTCTTGATCCCTTTCCAATCTTCAGCTTGCCAACGATACGCGCTGGGATCGATAACTTGTGAGGGACCGTGAACGCCAAAGGGTTGAAATCGTGAACGGGGATCGGGACGGCTTGATCCTTCACCGATCTTGTACCTGTAAAGCGATCCCGCTGGGCAATCTGGAACCAGTCCCAAAAAAACGCCATCTGAACCGCGTTCCAGTTCGTAGCTGGCACGAATCGTCTCTTGATTGTCTGATCGCTCGATCAGTTCGACTGACAACTTGTTAGCGTTGGGAGCCCAAACCTCAAAACGGGTTTCGTTGTCAGGCAGAGGTAAAGCTCCAAAGGTAAGATGGGTTGGCAGCTTCAGCGGCGATTTTGGCATCAGTTTTCGATAGTTGAGTTGTTATTTAGGTCGGGTTTGAACCAAACTATTTTCATCAAGTTCGGGTAAACTCAGCGTACTTCCGGAGTCATCGTTGCCTTTGGCTCCGACATTTTATTGGCAACCCCGCGTAAGCGAGGAACAATAGGGATCGTCGAGGCTCCTGGCTTACTAGTATTTTGCATCAATCGATACAAACCGTTTGTAGTACGGCTTTAGCCGGCTGGATACTATTCCGCCTAAAGGCGGTACTACGAACATCACATTCAGTTTGATGCAAAATCCTATCACGCGTCGGTTTACCATTTATTGTTCCCAGCGTTTGAAAAATGTCAGCCTGGCACTCTCCGCCCAAGACGACGTTAGGGATCAGGCGTGGCTTCGGATTCTTCGGTGTCTTCGGCTTCTTTAGCGGCTTCTACGATCACCAGCTTATGGTTGGCCACGTCGTATTGGTATCGTCGCTTGCCAGGCAAAACTGGAAGTTGAATATTGTTCGCTTTGACGATACCTTCCATAAACTCGGCGTGATCTTTAGGGTACTTTCCATGCAGAGCGTTGTATAACTGCAAGGCTTGTTGGATTTTTAGCTCAGATGTTCGTCCGGCGGCGAATTTGTAGGCGCCCGCTGCGGCGCCAAGCGGACTAGCCCCTGAGTCGACTTGCAAGTCAGCAATCTCGGCGTCTCCATTTGGGTCGTATTCGCCGATGTCCTGCGTTGTCTTGCCAATAATGCTCTCCTGTTTGGGTGCTTCTTCGGTTGGTGGAGCTTCGCAGCCAGAGAAGAGTATTGCGAAGCAAGCTAATGCGCAACAGGAAAACGCAAAATTCACTTTAGAACGTAGGTGTAACATGAATGTGGCCTTCATTTGAGAGAACGTCCAGTGGACCAAACCATCGCGACGAAGTTAGGTTAGAGCACCGGCGCAACAACGGTCAAGCGTCGCGCGCCAGAAGCACCAAAATATGAAGAAGTTTAATCTAAGGCATTTTAAAGCTTTAGGCTTTTTTAAGAACAATTAGAGTAGAGTTGAGCAGAGGCTTTGTGTGAAAGCCGGCGAATTTGATACAGAATTGATTTCTACATGCGAGCCCCAGCAATGTCGCAAACTTTTTTGGCCCAGGCCGTTTTATTAACGTCAACCCTGCTCTGTAACTCGGTTACGGTTCAAGCACAGACATTTTTTTCCAACCCACGTTTGACGCTTGGGTTAGAGACCAATCGCTCGGCTTCAGTACGACTGGGGGATATCGATGGCGATGGGGATCTTGATGCGGTTGTTGGCAATGGTCGACACTGGCCGCAGCAAAACTTCGTATTCTTCAATCAGGGCCAAGCCAAATTTTCAGTGATGCGTCCGTTGGGAGTTGATCGCTCTCCAACCTATGCCTGTGAGTTGGCGGACCTGGATGGTGATGGTGACCTCGATATCGCGACTGGCAACGACATGGCGTTGGGGAAGATTTTTTTAAACGATGGAACAGGAAAATTCACGGAGCATTCGTCGTTCGGCGCAGTCAGTAGCGTTCGTAGTTTGACGATCGCTGATATCGACAGTGATGGTGACGCTGATATTTTGGCGACGTGTCGTGGTAGAGCCAATCAAATCTATCTCAACGATGGTAACGCCCGATTTGCCAGCGGAGGGGAATTCGGGACCAAGCAAGACTCGACCATTGATGTTGCCGTTGCGGATATCAACGGAGATGGTCATCAGGATTTGGTGCTCGCCAATCGGGACAAGCAGCCCAATCAATGGCTTCTCAATGATGGTAAACTCAAGTTTATGGAGCAGCGAGCCTTCGGTGACAGTAAAAGCCAATCGCGCGCAGTGGCCGTTGGCGATCTCAACGGTGATGGGAACCTGGACTGGGTCGTAGGCAATATTGGGCAGAAGAACACCGCTTTCCTTGGTGATTCAAAGGGCATGGTGAAACAGCAGGTTGAGTTTGGAGATGCCAATGGCCGGACCTATTCGATTGCTGTTGCTGATGTCAACGGAGATGGAAAGCTTGATATCGTTGCTGGAAATGTTGGGCAGCAAAATGCTGTGTATACCAACCAAGGCGATGGAACCAGTTTCCAGAAAGAGAGTTTTGGTGGAGCTTCCAACGCCACTTACGGGTTAAGCGTTGGAGACCTCAATGGTGATGGTCGGGTCGACGTGGCGGTCGCCAACTCCGATGCGTTGAACGCTTTGTTTCTTAATCGGCGCCGTCGCACGGCAGCAATGTCAACGACTACCAAGCCAGTCGCAAGTCTCCACAAAGAGCAGGGCACGACTGGACAAGAACCTGCCGAGAACGCAAAACTCAAATCTGATCCCGACGAAACTTCTTTCAAAGAATTGGCAAAGTACCAGTCCAGCAACTGGCCGTCGTTTCGTGGGACCGGCGCCCGAGGAGTCGCCGAAGGGTTTCCAATTCGAACCAAGTGGAATGCCGACGCAAGTAAGGGCGAACTCGACGGTGTTCTTTGGGAAACCGAGGTTCCTGGATTGGGTCATTCGAGTCCTGTCGTTTTTGGTGAAAAGCTTTTTCTGGCGACGGCCGTTGCAACCGATGGCAAGGCTCCTCTAAAAGTCGATGCTGGTGGTGCTCCAACGGCAGCAGATGACAATGGTGAGCAGAAGTGGTTGTTGCTTTGTTACGACAAAAAAAGTGGTAAGGAGATCTGGCGCAAAACGGCTCATACGGGAGTCCCGCGAGCGACCCGACACACCAAAGCGACTCATGCCAACACCAGCGTTTGCGTTGACGGCAAGCATGTGCTCGCGTTTTTCGGTTCTGAAGGCATTTTCTGTTACGACCTCGATGGCAATTTGCTTTGGAACCGCGATCTCGGCGTGATCAACATTAGCAAGTATGGCGTTGGCTGGGGGTTTGCCAGCTCGCCGGCAATTCATGGCGATCGAATCGCCATCGTTTGTGATGACCCTTCAGATCCTTATGTGGCATCGCTCCGTTTGAGTGATGGCGAGGAGGTCTGGCGGAAATCCCGAAAAGACCTTTGTGTAAGAAGCTGGAGTTCACCATTGATTCACCAGCAAGATGGTTCAACCCAGGTTGTCGTCAACGGTTGGCCGTGGATCCTGTCTTACGATTTGAAATCAGGGGAAGAGTTGTGGCGCATCAAAGGTGGCGGTGACAATCCGATTCCAACGCCGTTTGAAGCACATGGGTGGTTCTACATCACCAACGCTCATGGCGGACTGGCTCCAATTTACGTTGTCCAACCCGACTCCCGAGGCAATTTGTCGACCGATGCTGCGGACTCAAGCGAGCAGAAAACGGAACCCGATGCAGCCGAATCTGCCAAGGGGATCGTGTGGAGTTCAGAACGCGGCGGTTCGTACATGTCGACTCCGGTGGTTTACGGTGACTACTTATACCTTGGAAACTCCAATGGCGTCATTCGTTGCTTTCATGCAAAAACTGGAGAGAAAATTTTTGAGAAACGACTGGGCCGAAAAGCCGGCGTGATTGCTTCACTAGTTGCAGGCGATGGAAAGATCTATTGCGCTTCAGAAAACGGGACCGTTATCGTTCTGGCCGCTGGACCCAAGTATGAAATTCTTGCGACCAACCACATGAGCGAACCTTGTTTGGCAACACCGGCGATATCAGAAGGCGTGTTGTTTGTTCGCACGACCCAACGACTGATTGCAATCAAATGACTTAAAGCAACCCGGCATAATTGATCACACCAATAATCACGCCGATCAATACTCCCGTTACCAGGCTGATTAAAAGGAAGAGTCCGGATATTCCCAGCGCTCGCGGAAAGGTCGTTGGTAGTCCCAGCTTGTTCGCGATTGTCAGCATGAAGAAGCTACCAAGAACTACGAAACCTAGAATCGCAAAACGCAACATTGCAAAGTCTTGAGCTTGGCCGTTTGATACAAAGCCAGTGATCATGCCAAGCGCAAACACCAACACCGCATTGGCGATAGTAGCGAGGAAACAGATAAGGAACGCTTTGCCAAAACTCGGTTTTGGCACTCCCCGAACATAGCCCCCAGTGCTATTGGACTGTGTTAAAGGAGCCATTGGCGGCGCATACGGGCTGGCCGAATCTGCGGTTTTGACCAGCGGTTTGGCAACCGGTTGGAACTCAGGTTGATCTGTCGGAGACAATAACTCTTTGCCAAACAACTTGTTGAACAACGCACAAGCTACCCTCAAAATAACCGCTCCAATTAGCGAACCGATCAAAGGCATAAAAAAACAAAGGCCCATCCGTCACTTCCATTGTTTAGACTTTGTCCAGATAGCGATTGACGATGTTCTCGCACAATTCCTGGCGTCCACTACGTTGAACTTGGGCGTCGCCTTTTTCAAGGGTTAACGCTTCAAGCTCTTTGAACCCAACCGATCCGCTTTCGATTTTCTTGCCAAGCTCGCTATCCCAACTGCTGTAACGCTCTTCCACGATCTGTCCAAGGGCGTTGTCGGCTCGAATCGCAGCCGCGACTTTCAAGCCTTTGGCAAACGCGTCCATGCCCCCGATGTGGGCGTGGAAAA
>CAYSQZ010000053.1:0-24345 GCA_964433035.1 uncultured Pirellulaceae bacterium
CAACGAACCGGCGGCTAGCGCCTTGCCGCTCACATTTGGAATGTGTAATGGATCGAGGATCGATCACCGGCGCCGACTGTTCCACATGCCGAACTCAACAAGAGTAAAACGATGAACCTTGGATTTGAAATTGGTTTCGATCGGCCGTGGTTCCTGCTGCTGTTATTGCTGCTCCCGTTGATGTGGTACTTCAGCTATAACAGCTTGGCGGGTCTGGGAAAAAGCCGCCGCATCTTTGCGCTGTTGCTTCGCTCGCTCGTGGTCCTGTTGCTTGTTTCGGCACTGGCTCAATGCAAATGGCAACAGAAAACCGACCGCCTGACAGTGATGTATCTGCTTGACCAAAGCGAAAGCATTCCCGCTGAAAAGCGCGAGTACATGCTCGATTACGTTTACGAAGAGGTCCTTCAGCATCGCCGCAAAGAAAAAGCCGACAAAGCCGGAGTGATCGTATTTGGCGGCAACGCAAAAATCGAGTCCGCCCCCTTCGATGGCGACTTGCCGCTGATTGGAAAGATCGAAGCCAACGTCGACTTGCTGACCAGTTCGACCAGCCTCGAATCTGCCCTCAAGCTTGCCAAAGCTTCCTTTCCCGAAGAAACCGCTCGTCGAGTGGTCGTCATTTCAGATGGAAACGAAAACGTGGGCGACGCCTTGGCGATGGCCGAAGCCATGGCTCAGGACGGCATTGGGTTCGATGCCTTTCCAATTGAACTTGTGGCGGAGTCGGAAGTTTCGGTCGACAAGGTCGTGCTGCCAACTGACATTCGCAAAGGGCAGGAATTCGAAACCAAAGTCGTGATCACCAATCACAGCGTTAACAAGGACTCCGAAGGCACACCGGTCAAGGGCAAGCTCCGCTTCGTGCGCAAGACGGCTTCTTCGGAAGAGTTGATTGACGAGCGAGAGATCACCCTGGAACCAGGCAAAAACATTCGTGGTTTTAAATCAAAACTCGATCGTTCGGCCGTCTACACCACCGAAGCCGTGTTTGTGCCTAACGATAAATCGAAGGACATGATCTCCCAGAATAATCGTGCCTCAGCGTTTACTCATGTCCGAGGAAAGGGAAAGGTCCTGTTGATCGAGGACGCATTCTACGCGGGCGAGTTCGTTCACTTGATCCAGCGGCTTCAAGCCAATTCGATCGAAGTCGAGACGATGTCGTCAGCTGAACTTTACACCACCGCCGGTCAACTCCTGCAATACGATTCGATAATTCTGGGCAACCTCCCGCGAGCCTCCAGCGATGAAGACGGCGGCGATCAGATTGAGTCGTTCAGTGATGCTCAGATCAAGATGCTGGTTGACAATTGTGAACATATGGGCTGTGGCATTGTGATGCTGGGCGGTGATCGGTCCTTTGGTGCTGGCGGTTGGTCAAATTCGTTGCTTGAAAAAGCCATGCCGGTCGACTTTCAAATCAAAAACGACAAGATATCCGCCGTAGGTGCATTGGCGATGATGATGCACGCTTGTGAGATGCCCAATGGAAATTTCTGGCAGATCAAAATTGCCGAAGAAGCGATTAAAGTTCTCGGGCCCATGGACTACTGTGGTGTCGTCGAGGACTTTGGAGCCAATCCTCGTTGGCTGTGGAGGATGCCCAACGGAGTTGATCGCGTTTTTCAAAACCGTAATCGAATGATGGGTATGGTCAATCGGATGACGCCGACCGACATGCAGGACTTTACTCCGTCACTTAAGTTGATGCTCAATGGTCTCAAGCGTACCAAGGCTTCGATGAAGCATGTGATCATCATTAGCGACGGCGATCCCAACAGACCCAGCAATGCGTTGCTGCGTCAGTTTAGAGCCAACAAGATCACGATCTCAACGGTTGCCGTTGGTACCCATGGTCCCGCCGGACACAAAACACTCCAAGACGTTGCCAGACTAACTGGCGGCAAGTACCGGGTGGCCAAGAATCCAAAAGCGCTGCCATCCATTTATCAGCGAGAAGCCCGCAGGGTTGCCAAGCCGGTGATCAAGGAATCCAAAACCGGAATGGACGTAGTCGCCGGAGCCGACGCCAGCGGGCACGAGATTCTTAGTGGGATTGAAGTGAAGTCTTTGCCCCCGTTTCTTGGTTACGTTATGTCAACGATCAAGAAAAGCAGTTTGGTCGAACAGCTGGCGATCGCCAGTGAGCCCAAAAATGACAAGGGTGAGAACTCGACTTTACTGGCCACCTGGCGATACGGTAACGGTCGCACGATCGCCTTCACCAGCGACGCGGGTTACCGATGGACCAACCAATGGTTTAACGACGCTCAGTATGACAAACTCTTTGTCCAGATGATTCGGCACTCAATGCGGCCGATAACCGAAAGTGCAAACTTCACTGTTGCGGCGGAATCCAAAGATGGAGTTGCTCGAATTATCATCACCGCATTGGACGAACAGGATAACTTTCTTAATGGCCTCGAAGTCGCTGGGCGCGGGATCAACAGTTCCCAAACAGGAAGCGACGCCAATGGCATTCAGCTTCAATTTAATCAAGTCGGGCCAGGTCGCTACGTTGCCGAGCACGCGATCGAAGGCTCAGGGAATTTGCTTTATACAATCTTCCCGGGCGAAGGCTATGAGCGTCTGACTGCCGGAATCAACATTCCTTACTCGTCCGAGTATTCAGAGCGTCAATCCAACACCGCGCTGCTGGACTCAATCTCAAGTCTCACACCCCGCGGCGGAAAGCCGGGGCAACTGATTCAGGGCGAGCTTAGTAGCGCCGGATTGTCCGAGTTACTGGGATCCAACACTTTTCGACCCACGCTTTCGGCAGCCATCGGTATTCAAGACATCTGGCCGTTGCTGCTGGTGATCTGCGGCGTGGCCTTTCTTTCGGATGTTTTTATCCGGCGTGTCGCAATCACTTTTGACTGGTTCTTTTCCAGCATGTCCAATTTAAAGCAGATGTTCACCGGGAAAACTGATGAACAAAAGCAATCCAATATCTCTCGCTTGAAGAGCCGCAAAATGGAGATTGAGCAAGAGATCGAGACCCGTCGCGCTGCCACCAAATTTGAGCCTTCGCCCGACATTAAGGTCAGTGGCAAGAAAAAGCTGGAGGAAGTTCTGGCCAGCGAGATCGAAAAGACACCGGCATTACCACCCAAGATTCAGCGAGACAACTTGGCCGACCAGGAAAAGACGTCTTATACATCAAGATTGCTGGACGCAAAACGAAAAGTTCAGAAAGAGCGAGACCGAGGTAAAGACCCCGAGAACGAAAGTTAGATTCAAAATTAAGGGTGCGCAGGTTGCGTTTGAAAACTTGCGGAATTGAGCGAATCACCCAAACGAGCAACAAACAGAGCAACATCACCTACTATATAGGCAAACCAGTTAATGAATGACGAATTGCAGTTCCAGGAAAAGGCCGCTAAATTCCGCGAGCGTTACCATCAAGTCAAAGACGAAGTCGGCAAAGTGATCGTCGGCCATGATGAAATCGTGCATGGCGTTTTGACTTGCATGATGATTGGTGGCCACTGTCTGTTGGAAGGTGCTCCGGGTCTGGGGAAAACGCTTCTGGTCAACACGCTCTCCAAAGCACTCAACTTGCAGTCCAATCGAATCCAGTTTACGCCGGACTTGATGCCGGCGGATATCCTGGGAACCAACATGGTCGTCGAAAGCCCCGACGGCAAGCGTGAGTTTCAGTTTCAAAAAGGCCCGATCTTTACGCAGATTTGTCTGGCGGATGAAATCAACCGGGCAACGCCAAAAACTCAATCGGCGATGCTTGAGACGATGCAGGAAGGGACGGTTACCGTGGCTGGCAACCGTTACGTCCTGGACAAGCCGTTCTTTGTACTGGCGACTCAGAACCCAATCGAGCAAGAGGGAACTTATCCGCTTCCCGAAGCCCAGCTTGACCGCTTTCTGTTCAAGCTCGTTGTCGGCTATTCGAATCGGGACGAGCTTTCGACGATCCTCGATCGTACCACCAAGGGTGTCAAAATTGATCCCGACGTTGTCATGGACGGTCGGGAAATTCAAGAATGGCAAGCGATGATTCGCAACGTGATTCTGGCGGATCACTTGCGAGACTATATCGTTCGGTTAAATCTGGCGACTCATCCCGAAGGGCCTTTCGCACCGCCAATTACAAATCAATACTTGCGCTGGGGCGCTAGTCCACGTGGCGCTCAAACGGTCGCCCTGGCGTCGAAGGTCCGGGCGTTGCTGGAAGGACGATTCAATGTCAGCTTCGAAGACATTCGTCGGGTGTACCTACCAGCGATGCGTCATCGTGTCGTCCCCAACTTCGAAGCCCAAGCCGAAGGGGTAACGTCAGATCAGGTTCTGCTGGAGATCTTGGATCAGGTGCCAGAGAAAGTGGATTAGTATTCCCAGAGCAGTAGCAGTGTTCCACGTGATTGTGCTGTCTACTTCTCCTAAATCAAAAATGAGTAGTTGTCGAGATGAGTAGTTGTCGAGATGAGTAGTTGTCGAGATGAGTAGTTGTCGAGATGAGTAGTTATCGAGAGTGATTTTTAGTCACCCTCCCTCTGGGAGGGTCGAGCCGAAGGCTCGGGGAGGGCCAAATGAATTCAAAGATCGAGCGAGCCAGAAAGCTCCGGAAATCAGAGACCAAATCCGAATCATTACTATGGAACACCCTCCGAGCTAAACAACTATGTGGCCTAAAATTCCGAAGACAACACCCAGTTCCTCCATACGTTTTAGACTTCGCGTGTATCGAGGCAAAGCTTGCAATTGAGATCGATGGCGGCTACCACGACTTGGTCGGAGAGTACGACTTGGCGAGAGAAAGGCTACTAAAGTCAAAAGGCTGGACAATACTGCGATTTTCAGATGAAGACGTTGAGGAAGATGTTGAACTTGTGGCGAGGGCAATTGCGAAAACGCTTGGTTTAAAATTTAGGTTTCATCCTCCAAAAGTGAGTTGTTCTGGGATGAAGTTGGCTCGTAAAAGTCGGCCAAGTCCAGGCTCGACCCTCCCCGGGCTGCGCCCGACCCTCCCAGAGGGAGGGTGACTCGATGAAACGAAATTCAGCTAGATCAGCTTCGACCTTCCCCGGGCTGCGCCCGACCCTCCCAGAGGGAGGGTGACTAAATTTTTGACCTGAGACAACAACTCAAACTTTAAGACCTGAGACAACAACTCAAACGAGCTTTATCAGAAACATAAATGTCTAACGTAACCTCAAACCCTCCAGCTTCATCCAACTCCGACAACGAGCCGTTACTGAGCCCCACGTTGCTGGCGACGCTGGAACGAATGGAGCTTGTCAGCCGAAAGATCTTTCGCGGTCGGATGAAAGGCGAACGCAAAAGCCGCCGCAAAGGGCAGTCGGTCGAGTTCGCTGATTTTCGCAACTACGTTCCCGGCGACGATCTACGCTTTATCGATTGGAACATGTACGCTCGGCTCGACAAGCTGTTCCTCAAACTATTCCTTGAGGAAGAAGACCTTCATTTTTACACGCTGATCGACGTCAGCCCTTCAATGAGATTTGGCACACCCACCAAACTTCAGTACGCCAAACAACTTGCCGGGGCACTGGGATACATTGGGCTCTGCCGCGCCGACCGTGTCAAAATTGAACCTCTTGATGGAGCCAAAAACAGCTCGGCCCCGGTCCTCCGTGGACGGTCAAGTCTATGGAGAATGGTCGAATATCTGGAGAATCTTGAGTCGGACTCCAATGTGTCGCTGACCGAAGCCGTTAAATCGTTCTGCCTTCGTAATACCGGCAAGGGCATCGTCGTATTGATCACCGACTTAATGGACAAGTCCGGCTACGAAGAAGCGTTAAAGTATCTCGTCGCGCGTGATCTTGATATCTATCTCATCCACGTACTTTCCCAGGAAGAGATCGACCCGGACATTACCGGCGATCTTAAGTTGGTCGATTGCGAAGATGCTGACTTTGCCGAAATCAGCGTTAGCCAACGGTTGATCGACCGCTACAAGCAAACACTCGCAACGTTTATCGAACAAGCCAGAGAGTTTAGTTCTCGCCGGGGAATTGTTTACACAATGACCAGCACAGAACGGTCGGTCGACCGCTTGGTATCGCGTTACTTGAGACAGCGAGGTTTGGTACGTTGAACTACTGGATCAATTCGCTTCCAATTTATCAGTGGATCATTTTGGGGTTGGTTCCGCCTCTGATTTTCCTGCTTTACTTTCTCAAGCTCAGACGAGTTCCGCTCGAGGTCCCCAGCACTTACCTGTGGACCAAAACCGTCGAAGACATGCACGTCAACAGCTTGTGGCAGAAGCTGAGACAAAACCTGCTCCTGATGTTGCAACTGCTGGCCGCCCTGTTGTTAATGTTGTCCTGTCTGAGACCAGGCTGCGATGGAGAAGAATTAGCTGGAGAGCGCTTCATTTTCGTCGTCGATCAATCGGCCAGCATGTCGGCCACGGATACCGAAACTGGAATCACACGTTTGGAAGAAGCCAAGCGGCAGGTCTGCGCGTTGATCGACCAGATGAAGTCATCTGACAACGCGATGATCATCAGCTTTTCTGACAATTCAATTCCGGTTCAGTCTTACACGCCGAGCAAAGGAATCCTCAAATCCAAAGTCAAATCAATCCCGCAAACCCAGCGTTCGAGCGACATCAACGAGGCGTTGCTGGCCGCCTCTGGACTTGCCAACCCGGGCCGCACGAGTGATCGGACCAGCGAAATTGATGTTCAAGTGGCAGAAGCGTTGCCTGCCACGATCTACATTTTTAGTGACGGTGCTGTCAAAGAAGTCCCCAAATTTTCGCTTGGCAACCTGACGCCCGAGTACCGTCCAATCGGCTCCCAGTTGGCCGAGCCACCCGCCAACATTGGAATCACAAGTTTCGCGATCAACGATCAACTCGAAGGTAACGGGCAAGTCCAGGTGTTCGCGCGAATTTCCAATTCGGGAATCGAAGAGCAAACGGTCGGGCTCTCATTGTTCGTTGGAGACGAGCTGGCCGATGCTCGGCAAGTTACCGTTGACGGAGTCGGAGCGTTGCCGATCAACTTTGATCTTTCCAACTTTCTTCCGGGTCTCGAATCAGCCGAGAAGATCCGCTTGCAGATCGATGAAAAAGACTTCTACATGCAAGACAACAATGCCTACTGCGTGCTCAACCCGCCCAAACAAGCCAACATCTTGGTCGTGACTGACTCCAACGAATATCTTGAGTTTGCCATGTCGACAGGTGCGGTGAGCAAGCTGGCTAATGTTGAATTTGAAAATCGCGATTTCCTCAAAGATAACACTTACAAGGAGCGTGCAACGCTGGGATTGTACGACTTGGTAATTTTTGACCAGTGCGCGCCCGAAACAATGCCGTTATGCAATACGGTGTTTTTCGGGCAATTGCCACCCGGCGGACAGTGGCAAGAAATTGAGAAGCTTGAAACAGCACCGATCATCGACTTCTCCACAGCTGATCCGTTGATGTACGACGTTAACATGGGGAACGTCAACATACTCTCAAGTCTCTTACTAAAAGGACCACAGGGAAGTTCTCCGCTGATTGAATCTTCCAAGGGGACGATCATGATGGTTGGGCCTCGCGAAGGATTCGAAGACCTTGTGATCGGTTTTTCGCTGGTGACCTATGCTGACAATGGCGATATCAATATCAACACCGATTGGCCCAAGAGCCCGAGCTTTCCATTTTTCGTTCAAAACATCGTTTACCATCTTGCCGGTGCAACACGGCTCAACGCCAGCCGCAACATCTCTCCGGGCGACTCGGTCAAGTTGAAACTGGCCATTCCAGATGATCAAATCGCCGTCACGTCTCCCAATGGCACCAAGACTACGGTCAAAGCCAGACCTGATAGTTCGTTTGTGTTTGGACAGTCAGATCAAACTGGAATTTACCAAGCCAGCGCCAAGGGTGAAGCCGAACCGGAGCAACTCTTTGCCGTCAATTTGCTCGACAGTCTTGAAAGCAACCTTCAGGTCCGGGACGAGTTGAATCTTGGCTATGAGAAAATTGAAGCGACAATTTCATCGATTCCAGCGCGAAAAGAGTTCTGGACCTGGATCGTATTGCTGGTACTACTCATCATCACGATCGAGTGGTACATCTATAATCGCCGGGTGTTTATCTGAGCAAGTCCTACCGTGGAACGGTTCTTCGCGTTCGAGGCGCTGGCTGTCGGCGGCGTTGCTACTCGGGTCGAGCGGCTGGACCGTTTCATATCTCTCAATGCGCCCGAACGCAACAAAGCTACTCGGGTCGAGCGGCTGGACCGTTCATATCTCTCAATGCGCCCGAACGCAACAAAGCTACTCGGGTCGAGCGGCTGGACCGTTCATATCTCTCAATGCGCCCGAACGCAACAAAGTCACCCTCCCAAGATTGGGAGGGTCGAGAAAAGACGATGAAATCGGCTTTGATCGGGGAGGGTTGATGTGTTCCGCGTGCTTGTCCCCCTCCCCTTTCTAGACGTTTTGGAGCTGCAGCCTGCGTAGTTCCGGGGCTAGTGCCCAAACTCTCACCGTAAACGGCTGGATTATTGGGCCATCTGCCCAGCCCAGCGGCAAAGGCGATTTTACAGAGTTTGAGTAGCAGGCAACCAATCGACAGCTTGAAACTCGCAAATATCGCAAGACCAAATCGAATCTGTTTCGATTCAACTCACTTTTTTTGCTTTGCCGTTTTGACGAACCGAAATCCCGCTACGCGAAACACCAGCAATAGAGAAGCAAGAAACATTCCGTTGAGCATCGTCCAGATCATCCAGACTTTTATCATCTGAAAATGGTCTGACCAGGAAATCCCCTGCCCCCGGCGCGTCCAGACATAACCGATGGCCAACGAGTCTTGACGTAATTTCACCGATCGGTAATCCAATCCATAGAGAGCCAACGCCACGATCGACAAGAACATCAAGAGGACCAAAATCCGCACACCAATCAATCTTGTCTCGCCCATAACTGCCCAGACTACCGCGACAAGTGAAACCGTAATCAATAGTGTACGTCCAGCATTGATAAAAACCTTCTGATCAAAAAGCTCTCTAAAAATCGTTTGCCAACTGACTAAGCCACCGGCTCCGAACAAAACCGCGACGATCGTTGTCCAAATGAGGAGATGCTTGATTCCAAATTGCCCCTTAGCACCTCGTTCTGATTCGTCACCAGCGAGCTTTGATTCCCCGGTGGGCACCAACTGAAATCGTAGGTATCTGAGGAATCCAAATGTTGGAGCCGCGGCGACGAGAAAAAAGGTCAGTAGACCTATCCAGTGCCGGGCTGTGTAGCGAACGTATATCTCGGACAGAATCCAGTATGGATGGCAGGCGATCATCAACAATACAGCGGCAATGGGCAAACGAATTCTCGCCCGAGGATGAGTTCCGCAAATCATCCAGAAAATAACCAGCCCAATCTGCGCTGCGAAAAGCGAAAAACCAAACGCAAAGAACATAAAGTTTGAATTTCGATACCCTTCACCAGACTCAAATTGAATCAAAGCTAATTGGAGGTTGACCAATCCCAAACTCCAGCTGAAAAACAGCCACCAAACCCAGTGCCTTCGCACATTCAATCCGACAATAATGCTTAGCACCAACGTCTGAGCAACAAATAGTCCGAAGGCTGGGTAACTCAACCAAGCGGCCCAGCGGTTGTCTTTCCCAACGTGCAAAATCAAGTTATCCGCGACACCAAAGATCAGGCAGAGAAGCCCACCGCGCAAGATGTGTCCAAAGAGAGACGCGTCAGTAGGGAAAGCCCATTGCTGCCAACTCGGCCTGTTATCAACCGTGGAATTTCGCTCGCCTGTTTCTGACTCAGTCATTCTTCACGTCCAGCAAGCAATATTGGATTTAGACTCTATCAATCGTTAGTCAACTAGTTTGACTCTTCGTCTTGTTCTTCGCTTTCTTTTTCAGCAGCTATTTTTTCAAGCTGCTTCAATCGCTTGCGAACAACAAGCTGGAACTGCTTGGCCATCTTTTCGCCTGAAAAGGTATAAGAGTGATTTTTAAACTCCACACGGTCTTCGTGAAGAAACGTAAACGGGCGAGTAACTCCCTCGACCACAATCTCCATATAGCAATTCTCTGGAGCATAACGACCCGTTTCGCCTTCGGTAACGGTCCGCCGCCACTCGATCACGTCAACGCTGGCCTTGGAGCCTGATGAATCAAACGTAAATTTGGGCTCACCGCTTTCGTGGTGCAGATCCAGCCGAGTTATCAACTCAATTCTTTTCATCGGGTCAGTAAACGTCGACTTGTGGCTGAACATCGTACCAATATCAAAGCAAAACGCGCCGAAACGTCGCTCTGCATACATATATCGAATTCGTTGCCAATGCTCACTGGCGAAAAGATTAAACTCGTCCTGATTGCCAAGCGTGATGAACGTGCGATTTTTCCCCGCATCATGATTGGCGCGGCGAAAACGCAAAACCTCTACACCGGCTTTGTATTGCAGGTAGATCGAATCCGCCGAGTGCAAGACGTCATCGATGTCCGCAATCCACGATGGCTCGACTTTGTTGGTCGGAGCAGATCGAATTTCAAGCGGTGCCTGCGACGGATCGAGACGAATCCGATCCTTCTGGCTCTGCTTCATGCCAGCATCGATTCGGCCAAACGCCCATGGATTGTCTTCGCGTTTGAAGTCAATTCGTCCCGATGCGTAAGCGTAACCGATAAGCTTCATGTTTGGCGGAATCAATCAAAATAGACGGGATAGTTCAGTTTCACGAGATTGGCCAGATCCAATCGGCAACAGACTAGTTTTGACTCAGCTCGACTGGCGCAAGGTTCCACAGGAGAATTGAACATCTCCAAAGTCCACAATCTCAACCGAAATTGTAGCATACTAAAGCTTTGCTGGCGACAAACACGAAGCTCTAAACTGTAGCCAGATTGGCCACAGTTTAAAAAAAGGAAAGTATGGCCGTTGAAATCTCGAGGGTCCAGCTAAGCAAAAATTTCGCGACCTACTGGTCACCTACCACTTCATCAGATCCAGAACGTTGGCGTGTTCGTCGGTCCAGATTAACTTTTCCGAGCTATCCATTTCCCGCCAGCCCCGGCCAGACTCAAGGAACTCACTAACCAAGTCGCCATCCCGAGACATAACGATGTAGATACATGGATTTCGACCCATTTCTTGTTCTGCAGACGAGGGCAGGTCAACCTTTATCGCCGACGACAATCCAAAATGCTCCGAAATTCCCACACCCAGCGGCTCGAAGTCGATAAACTTGCTCGAAACGTGAAATACCAACAATCCGTCTTCTTTTAAGAGTTCCAGATATAGCCTGACTGCTTCGACCGTCATCAAATGGATGGGAACCGCATCGCTTCCAAAGGCATCCATGATCATCAGGTCATAAACGTAGTTGCGGTTGCCACTCGAACCTTCAACTTCACGATCCGAATTGTTCGCTTTGACGGGTGAATATCCGACAGGAGTGATCGCCGGTCTTGATTTCGAATTCGAAGCATTGACCATCGACTCACGGATTAAATCCAATTGAATTCTGGCGTCGCCGAGAATCAAGTTGACTTCGCCTTGGGCGGAACTCAAAAAGTTAAAGTAACGTTCGTCCTGAGCAATTTTACAAACAACAGGATCAATCTCAAAAAAGTCTAACGTTTGACCAGGCTGGCAATAGGCCGCCAGGGAACCGATTCCCAAGCCAACCGTTGCAAACTGGGTTTGCTCAGTGCCATAAAGTTCAAAGACATCGCCAATCGGTCCGTCCTTGTGGAAGTAACTCAACGGATCAGGGTTGCTTGCTTGATCAGTGCGCTGTTTGCCGTGGATGGTTTGGCCGTTAATAAGAATTCGAAACTGGCCGTCTTCGATTAACGCCACTTCGTTGACTCCAAAGAATCCACGTTCTTTGGAGATCACTTCGCGGATACTCATCAAACCCGGACATGCCAGTGCAAGACACGTGTAACAAATCGCAAATCGTTTGGGAGACTCAATAATGGTGTAACAAACAGCCGCTGGAATTCCAAAACCGAGAACAATTCTGGCCAGTGTCGGCACCTCAACCGCGCCTAAAATCAACCAAGCAACCGCCAAACACGCCGCGACCAGAAACGGCTGGACACCGATTTGTTTTGCAATCCCGTGGATTGACCTGGAACCTTGATAGAAGTCTTTTGAAGACTGACCATCGACGGCTTGGGAGCGACGCATGGGCAAAATCCAGCACGCCGCAATTAGCATCAGTGGATATTCAAAAATGCCATCGAAGGCGATGGGCGCAATCAGGGTATTGAAGGCACCACCGACGACACCGCCAATACTCATCATTAAATAGAATTCGGTCAGCTGGCTGACTGGCGGTCGACGCCGACTTAATTCACCGTGGCAAACCATCGCCACAATAAAAAAGACCCCAAAATGAATTGCGATCAATTGAATCGGATTTCGACCAGCGTCGATCAGTGAAATTAACGGCATCAACAACAGCAATATTGGCAAAACATAAATTAGCCATTGGTGCGGAATAAGCGTTCGCTTGGCAAACACGAAAACGAAGGTAAGCAGGTACAGCGCCAACGGAATGCTCCACATGAGCGGAAACGAACCCACGTCAGTCGAAACAATCGTGGTCACACCGAGCATTAAACTCGATGGAATCGCGGCCAGAATGATGTACCGCAGTCGCTGACTCCATTGCAGTGGACCGGAATCTTCATCAAGCGAAAGTTGTTCCGATGTCGAGCGAGTTAGACGCTCGTCTGGAGCAAACTTGAGCGTGACAATTCCGCAAACGATAAACAGAATCGCCAGCAACATAAATCCAAACGCCCAAAACCAACCTTGGTCGGTCAGCCCGAAGTATCGCTCGAACAAAAATGGGTAACTCACCAGCGCAACCAACGAACCAGTGTTGCTGATCGCATAAAGAAACCATGGCTCCGAATCGCCATCATCGCCGAGCAAGCCAAACCATCGCTGAAGCAGCGGGGCGCTGCTACTGATAACGAAAAACGGTAATCCCACGCAGAGAACCAATTGACCTATCAACCACCCCAGTGGATTGCCGTCGACCGGAACAGCCCAGTCTTCAACAAATTGCATGGGTAGCAAAAAACAGACACCTGCCAGCAAGGCAAGATGAACCAACATATGATTCCGCACTCCCAGTTTTGGCGGACCGTAGTGGGCCCAAGCGTATCCGCCAAGAAGGATCGCTTGAAAGAACAGCACGCAAGCGTTCCAAACAGCTGGCGTCCCCCCGAGCGATGGCAGTAACATTCTGCCGATCATGGGTTGGACCAGAAAAAGCAAGAAAGAGCTTACAAGTAGTGTCAAGGAAAATACAATCGCGCGCATCGAGGTTCTCGCTCAAGTAGAAGAATTCGGTTGCTCGGCGAGCGCAAACCAGGCGCCAAAGTTATCCAAGCTTGGAAATATACCCGGTACTTCAAGTCGGGCGCCGTTCCGATGGAGCATAAAACGCAGAGAACAACAAAGCCAACAAGTTGGGACGAACGTAACGGTTCTACTGACAACGGCGATTTTATTTTGCCAGCCGCTTGTCAAATTCTATTTGTTGTCAAATTCTTGTTTGTTATCCCGTGATCACCTCGAAGATATCGGTGCAGCCTGGACTCCCGCAGCATTCCAAACGCCAACAATGGAGCAAAGCCAGCAATGGGCACGGTAAGCGCAGCATAAAGCGTTTTCTCTCCAACTTTCAAGTCGAATGATTGGCAAATCAATACTGCCAGGAAAGGGTAAATTGTTCCTAGAGCAATTGAAAATCCAGACAATGCGAGTTTTGAGTGAAAACCCAAGTTGTCCGCTCGCTGGATAAACGTGGAACAAAACCGCGGATAGAGTTCATTTCCTAAAACGACCACGACCAGCAGTAAAGCAAGCATCCACAGGGCGCCTACCGAAGCCCACAAGTTTCCAGCAAAGCCAAATTTAGTTGAAAACACGATACTGCAGCAGCAAAATGCGACAGCAACAAGCATTGTACGAAGGTTGAATTGAATGGTTGTCTCCTAACAAATTAAGTGACACAACGTCCAAGCGACATAACGTCGCGCAAACCCAGTCGCGACAACAAGAGGTGTATTCCAGAGCGAAGCGGATACGACGGCGAATCCATCCAACGTATCGGCTCGGCGTCGCGTTTTCGGCTCAACGCATTAAAATATTGCGTTCTGACTAAATTATAGGATCCTGCCTATCAGAATTGTAGTTTTGTTTGTCACGCAATTCATCGGGAACCATGCCAAGGTGAAACTACGTTTAGGTAAGCAAACCGTGCGCCTTATAAGCAACCCGTGCGGTTTATTAAGCAAACTGTGCGGTCTAAAAGAAGCCACCTCCCAAGATTTGGGAGGAGAAAAGAGGATGAAATCGGCTTTGATCGGAGGGTTGATGGGTCCCGCCGGCAAATCTCCTCGACCGCTTCGCGTCCGCACCAGCCTCAAGCAGGAACAGTCAGCTCGTCCGTCTCCGAACCCGCGAAATCATCGATCAATTCCGAGGCCCGCTAAGGACAGGAAGTTCATTAGCAATAGTGAATGTTGACTCCGCTGGAACGATCGGCGAAACGACGCCAACAGGGACTTCGAGCACCGAGCGGACTCCGGCTTCGTCGGCATCTGGAACTGGGACTGGAACTGGGACGCCAAGCGAACTTGCTGAATCGATGTAAACGTCGTTCATGGTCGAAATTACTGTCTCATTCCAAATCGCGGGAACATCGACCATATGCTGAACCATAAAATGTTTTGGTGTGTGATTCCAACCAAGATACAACCAACCATCCTGTGAACGACATTGAACAAGCGTCAATCCCTGCACAAAATCGTTATCCTTTAAAGCGTCCACCTGCTCCAGCGGAAGCAAATTCTCCGGGAGATCGATTGAAATCTGTTGATCACTTTCCTTTGGATTGAGCTTGCCGTTCAAAACTGAGCGAAACGCAACGACTTTTGCGTTTTTGGTTCCCAGGTAGTCCAACTCGGCTTTCCCGTCCCTGACCAGTTTGAGCTTACCATCGACTCGTTTAACCTTGAACCGAATTCCAATTTTTAATCCAGCATTGATCTTCTTGTCACCTTGCAAGAATCGTCGACCCGAAATAGCCACCCCAAACGAGTTATTTTCGAACTCAAACTGAATCGGCCGGACGGTCGAAAACGTGATACTGAACGACTCATCTTCTGCATCTTCTTCATCATCCTCATCCGAATCGGCTTTGAGTGCCGGAGGCGCTTCGCCACCAAACATTTTCTGCATCTGCTGAGCCAATTCTTCACTGGTAAACGTTTTTCCGCTGAACGCGCGTTCAAAAAGATTACTGAAAACCGATTCGTGAATTCGCACGGCGACATCGGTTGGCACATTTGAAATGGCAGGGAAATTTTGCGCCGCCAGCGCAGAAGGCGAAGACTTCTTACCTACCATCACAACTTGAGAAGCCGTCGAACGAAGGTAAATTTCAGGAGCAAGCCGAGCATTTGAGCGAATCGCTTTCTGAGCTCTGCTGAGCGCCGCACTACCCTGGGAAACAGCTTCTTCGGTTTGCTCGGAGAACTGAGACCCCAATTCCGCTTCAGCATCCGCAACGGCATTGGCTTCGGCTTCAGCTTTAGACTCGACAAACGCTTTCCTGGCGATTTTGTTTACCAACTTCAAGCCCGACGTTGTGCCTGCAAAACTGGAGTCAACACCTACGTTGATCTGCGGCTCACTCGCCAGCAATCCGCCAATGTTGGCAAACAAGCTACGCTCAGCTGAAAAACATCCAGAGGCGTTGCTGAACACTTGCACTTTACCCTGCTGTACGTAGGTCCCGGCAGCAATCGTTCCGTCCAATCCGATATCGAGATGAATCTGATTGGGGTCATCTCGCAGTTTCAAATTGACTTGCCCATCAACACGGCTGTTACCACGTACCAAACGCCCTTTGAAGACTTGCCGAACCGGACTCTTTTGCGAAAAGGAACGCGACCCAAATTGTTCCAATAGTTTTCCCGAAACGGCCAGATAGAAATTAGGCAAAGAATATTTTGCTCGAATTGCCGTGACAAGTGTTGAGACTTGATTGGCATCTTCGAGCCAGCTGATACTTTCTCCCAATTGAGCAGACGCGTCTCGAGCGTCAGGACCTTGCATCATAAGCAGGTTTTCTTCCAAATCCTGCAGCTTCAACAGAAACTTTTCCTGGAGATTGTCATCGGTACCGTAAAGGTAAGTTCGTACAAATTGCTCCAGCGACGTCTGAACGGCGATAAAGTAGGGATCGGCTTGGGTTTTGCTGACCTCGGCGAAGTTGGATTCAAATTCCCTTAATTGATTAAACTCGCGGATACGCTTTTGCCTTCGCGGCTTGTCCTTCTTTGAAATTTCGCTCTTCTGTTTTTTTAGCTCTTCCAATTGAGTTTCGACAACACGCTTTTTCTGCTCTAGGTCACTTAAGCTTGGCTTTCCATCGTCAGGAACCGGGCCAAACGCGTTTGGATTGATCTCAAGGGTAAGCTCAATCCCATCTTCCTGTTCACCATCGTCGCCATCGTCGCCCTGCTTTTCCCCATCGTCGCCCTGCTTTTCCCCATCGTCGCCCTGCTCTTCTTCCTGATCAACGTCTTCCTCAGGTCCGTTATCAGGTTGAGGCGTTTCAGGAATGGCGTCAATCTCCTCTTCTATCTCATCAAGCTGTTTCTCGACACCAGAAATCATCGAGTTCATTTTTCCAACCGAGATCTCTGGTGGAAGCTCAAACTCCAACTCTTTTAGAAAATCAATCGTCTGGTCGAGTTGCATATCGTAAAACAGATTGGCGCGTTTTCTGCTTCGCATCGTTTTCCGATAGTACTTCATCAGCGATTCGAGATCGTTGACGGCTCGCTGACGTTGCTGCTCCATCATCGCGATCGTGATCGGTCGATAGTTTCCACGAGCGGCATAGACAGCACTACGTAAGTCATGTTGATTAGCTAACCCGCGAAGATACATATCCGAAAGCTGCTTAATCTGAGCCTTTAAAGCGACTTGAACATCTCGAAACACGGCTTTGTCGAGCCCATCATTGGATTGCGAGAACCGGGCTTCGATACGCGACAGAGTCGGCAGATCTGCGCGTTCACCAAGTGCCGATTGAGTATCAAGCAGGTTCAAAAGCAGACTCTTACGCCAGACTACAGCATCTTCAGAATCGGACAGCCAAAGGTTGAGCTTTTGAACTGCCTGCTGCAGTTGCAACGATGGGTTGACCGGTGCCTGAAGCGGTGCGACCTTGGCCAACGCTGAAGCGGATGGCGACGATGACAAAAATCCGGCACAGCAAACCCAGACAAATACGAAGCAAAAAGGTGTGAGAGATTTATTCATTACCTGTTGCAGTCCAAAAAGGATCAATGTTGCTGAAATCTTGTTGAAAATAGTGAACTGCGGCGGATCAAAGCCCACCCACAGTCCGCCCCATGATAGTCACGAATTGTCCTGAAGAGAAATGACTTGTTCGCGATCATGATTTGTTAGGCCCAGTTGTTGGATTTTCCTTGGACTTAGCAACAAATCCAGGCTTTTCTCAACTGTTCTCCCCTGTCCGGAATCAAGAGGAATGTTAGCATTTGTCTTGGTACAGATTAGATTCTGCGTGTTCACTTTGTGGACTACCAAGGTTTCAGCGTCGGTGGCTATGATCCGATTCAGACATCCACTTTTCCCGTTTGGGCTGAGGTGACTAGCCGTTTCCGATGGACCTCAAGCATTGCGAGGTTGGACCTTCAACATGACAGTATCAACTGTAAAATTGCAGCTGAACATAAAAACACAAATGGAGTAACTTAGATGGACGATTCGCTAAAGGGCCGAGGCAAAGCGATGGAAGATCTTTTCTTTTTGGAGAAGGATCAGCAACTACTTGAAAAAATCCGCGCCGAAGCCGCCTCAAAAGAACAACGTGAAGCGTTGCAGTCTGCTTCCGGGATCGAGGATGCCGCAGTTCTTGATGGCTTGATTTCGACTGGCATCACGCCGGAGTCGCTGATGTCGGTTTCGTTGATCCCGCTGGTTGCCGTCGCGTGGGCTGACGGAAAAATGGAGGATGCCGAAAAGGCGGCCATCCTACAAGCTGCCGAAGCTGGTGGGATCGATCCGGGCAGTGCGAGCTACGACACGATGAAGTCGTGGCTGGAAAGTCGCCCCGAAAAGGAACTTCTCGACGCCTGGAAGTCCTACATTTTGGCGATCAGGGAAGCGCTCGAGCCGCCTGTAGCTGGGCAGTTAAAGGATTCGATTTTGGGAAGAGCCGAGTCAGTTGCAAAGTCCGCCGGCGGCTTTCTAGGTGTCGGCAACAAAATTTCGGATGTTGAGCGAAAAGTGCTTGACGATTTGGCCGCAACGTTTGGGTAAAGTGAATTCGTTTGATCATTAGCTGAGGCTTGATCCGACGTTGGCCCGGAAACCATAAAAAACCTCACGTTGAGAACTTCATGTTCTCCGTGAGTTTTTTTGTTTAAGTCGTTAAACAATTTCAGGCCATTAAATCTCAGAAGCGTGCACAGGATAGAAAAGACATCCCGGCGCTGACGGATACGATTTCTGACTAAGCACGACGCAACGCACGCCACAGTCCGCGAACCCAGCCGCTGAATCCACGTCGTTGATGCTGGTCCTGGAATTCTTCATGTGCTTGTGACAAAGAATCGAAGAAGGATTCAACTGAGTCGCGGCCAAAGGACCAAACGTACTCGCGATCATCCTCTTGCTCCGTCTCCTGATTCACGCCCTCCTCAACAAGCTGGCTCTCACCGCTCTGGTCAACCAAGTCAACTGATTCGTCGACTTGCTCATTGTCCACCATCAAGCCACCCTGCCCTACCCCTTCGGTAGGCGCCACGAGGACGTCGTCAGCCAATTCTTCGGCCGTGTTTCCAATTGTTGGATCGACTTGAGCGGCCTCCTGCTCGGCAACGTCAACATCCTCAGCCACATCGCTCTGGATGACATCAACGTCGCTAACCACAGCAACTTCGGGCGAAGAAGTATCTTCGGAAACAGAGACCGCAGACTCGCCAACATCGGCTACCACCTCAGGCTCATGGCCAACCAATTCGTCAAGCTCATTAACTACTTGATCAATTGCTTCCTCAACCTCGTCCAACGGTGCATCAGCTAATTCTTCTTCGAGGATATCGTCAACCTCGTCGGCAATCTCCGAGATACCTTCAATCTCCGATACCTCTTCACCGATCACTTCAACGATTTCCGAGACATCATCAGACACTTCGTCCAAGATATCTTCAAGCTCCGACACACCATCTATTTCAGAGATTTCTTCGCCGATCACATCGATGATTGCGGCGACATCTTCTGAGACTTCGTCAAAGATATCTTCGATCTCTGAGATCTCTTCAATTTCTGAAATCTCTTCTTCAATCACGTCAACCACTGCAGCAACATCGTCGCTAACCGCGTCCAACGCGTCTTCAACCTCGGAGATTCCTTCAACTTCAGAAATCGCTTCTTCAACGTCGTCAACGACAGCCGCGACATCGTCTGCAACTTCGTCCAAAACGTCTTCGATCTCTGAGATCGCTTCAATTTCTGAAATCTCTTCTTCAACCACGTCCACGACAGCCGAGATATCATCAGCCGCATCATTTAACGCGTCTTCAATCGCCACAATCGCATCAACGTCAGCGATCTCTTCCTGGACAACATCAACGACTTCGGAAATATCGTCTGAAACGCCATCAATTACGTCTTCAATCTGATCGATGATCGTAGACACTTCATCATCAACCAACTCGCCAACTGGCTCCTGTTCGACAAGGATCAGTTCGGCATCGGTTTCATTTCCGGCTTCATCGCCAGCGACTTCACTCCCCAGCTCGCCAACAACTGCGTCACCGACAACTGTCTCAACTAGATCAGACGTTGCGCCTTCGGAATCTGCAGCCGCATCGTCGCTTGCGTCGGCCAGAGTTTCTTCAGCTGTTTCATCGCCCGTCTCATCAACCAAAACTGGATCCGATACTGATCCATCGGTCGGCAACCCGTCATCAGACACGGTGTCACCTTGAGTAATGGTATCCGCTGGGTCCAAATTTAAGCTAAACCGGTAGTCGCCCCTCTGGCCTTCGCCGCCTGAAACTGCCACAAAAAACTCTTCAGACTCGGTTGCGTCGAACGTGATTCGAAGAAACTCATTGGTTGCTCCTTCAGCAATCACATTGCCAGCTGAGTCGGTAACGGACACGTTAAGATTAAGGCGGACGTCTTCCTCCAGTTCGTCGAGTTCCAACGTTACTTCGCCGCTGTTGGGAGCCGTTGCTCGAAAGGTATCAACGTCACCGGGCGCCTCAAGCTTGCCCGTTAACTCGGTTTGATTGTCTGCCCAAACCAACTCAGTCGAGTCCGCTCCGACCTGATCAGCGTGTTGATCAACAAATTCTTCGAAGCCAACGGTCAATTGGAATTGCCCACCGCCATCGGATTGCGCTGACAGGACGTTCAACTGATAAGTCTCGCCTTGATTGACTTCAAAGGATACCGAATCGAAAGCGTCGTCACTCAACAACTCAAATTCAAGTTCACTTCCATCCTCAGATGTTGCTGTCAACAAAAGGTCGGATCCCTCAAAGTTGTTGGAGATCACAACATTGGCCACCCCATCGGCGTCCGCGGTAAAGCTAATCGTTTCTGTTGGTGATTCAGGACTGATCGTCCCAAAGAAACCATCCACTGAATCCGTAAGGTCAAGATTGCGGGGATCGCGGTTCTCAGACTCAACTGTATCCGGAGCCACGCCTTGGTTCGTCTCAGCCTCAGTTTCGCTTGCCAACGCCGTTGGCAATTCGACTTCTTCAGTGGTCGTGGCGTCCCCGAGCAGCTCCTCGAGTGCAAGATCGACCTCTTCAACTTCAAGGCTGCAAACTTCAGCCACCTGAACTTCGGTTTGTTCAGCCAGTCCTGCATCGGCGGCGGCGACGATTCCACTGGCAAAGTCACCGGCGAGCAGTTTTCGTTGCTCGAGAGCTTCGAACCCAAGTCGTTTTCTAAATTTTTTACGGTAGTTTCTAGATGTATTCTTCATTTTTCTCGGCTTGCACCGCTCCTAAAACAAAACGCTATTGAAGCCAACCAAGGGGGTTAGCTACTCAGATTGAGCGTTTCATAAATTCCGTTACCCCCAAAATTGGGAGAGTCACGAAGGACGGTGAAATCGGCTTTGATGGAAGTGAGTTTGGTTTCTTAACCAACACCGTCCTTACCTTTGCATCCGCCGTTGCATAAACGCTCAATCTGAGGAGCTATTGCTTTGCATGAAACGCGTTTGCATATCCCATGCCGAGGATCGAAAAGTCTAATTGTGTTGGAGTTTGCACGTTGAATCGCCAATTGATCTTTCGCCTGCGCGTAAAAACCACATTTTGATTCGGCAAGTTCTACAAACTTGGAAAGATGCTTGCGCGGTAGCAGATGTTTACCAGCAAGAATATGACTTGAGGTCAAACTGAGACAGGGTCGACATCGAACCGACTCGAATTCAATGCGTACAGGTAGCGGCATTGCTGGGTTCGGGCTTGGTCTATATTTTTTTGAACCGGGTCAATTGGGCATCCCAAGCCCTACGCCAACGGCGTTTGATCATTAGCCCAAGGTTCTTGAACCTTGGGACGAAGAACCAATTAAACACACAATCCCAACGGGATTGGATCAGCATCTCAGGTGCGGTGACAAACCCGTTGGGGTTTGAAGAATGATTGTCTTGCCCCAGGCAGGGTTCAAGAACGATCAAGAACCCTGGGCTATTGATTAAACCAGTTGGGGTTTCCGAACATGGCGCGCCGACCAACGTCGGCGCGACGCACGCCTGGCCGCCCGTCAACCACTGTGGTTTCTTTTCTTCACTTTTGAAATACTGAGATCACAGAGCGGATAATCATCATTTAGAACACCCGCTTTCACGGCTCGACGCGTAACTTTGAGTTTGGTAAGGGCCAGCGCCATTAGAGTTGCCGTAATCAACTTCAGCTTTATCCAAAAATCTGTGTTTCCGAAGGCCTCTTTCTCGGCAGGCTTGGTCCTGACAGGCATCGTTATGGCAAGCATTGCCCTGGCCTCCATCGCTTTTGCAGTCTAACTTGCCGCAACGGCGCTTGGAACAAAGCTTACAACCTACGACTTCATCACAGGGGTCACGGCTAGGTCGCTTACAATTGAATAGGCGATGCCGAGGATTGAGCTTCAAACCGCCACAACTGCATATGTAGTCGGCTTCGATACACGGACCGAATCTGCTCCACTCATCACAGACTTCGCTCTCGTGGATTCCAAATAATGCGTCTGTAGGTCGTGAGGCTGTACGCTTTTCGCTTGGTTTTCCATACAGGGTTCCAAAACCAGTTCGAGCGGGAAATGCTTGATATTGATCGCGAAACGGAAATTGCTCTGGCCCAGCAAACCCGTCCAAGAAGGTTCCAGACGGACTGTTGAAACTTTCTTCGCCAGAAAATGCGCTCGCGGACTCCTGCTCAAAATTCCGATCGTAGATTTGCTCGTAGTTTCGGTCGTACACCTGATCGTAATTCCGATCGTACGCTTGTTCGTAATCCTGCCTGTAGTCTGGAGCGTAATCTCGCTCGTACTGCTGCCTATAGTCTTGACCGTACTCTTGTGCGCCACCGCGAGCATATTCTTGACTATAGTCTTGACCTGTTTGCTGGCCATAACCTTGCTCGAATTTTCGGCCATCCGGCTGTCCGTATTCTTGAGCATGCTGCTGGCCGAATTCTTGGATCTTCTGAGGACCAAACTCATGGCGATATTGCTGCTGACCAAACTGCTGAGCCGATTCCTGGAAAAATCGCTGATCAGGCCCCTGATCTAGCCTCACTTGGTTAAGGCCAAATTTTCTGGTGGCCAAGTAACTGGCTGGCCTAATATTTTTGGACTCATTTGCGTCTGTGAAAAAATCGAATGCAGGTCGGGGATGCTCAAATTTTAACACTGGGTTTACGGAAGAGCGTTTATCCTGCACTCTAGAGGACGATCCAGAATCCGCTCCATCATCAAAGCGGTAACGAGACGCCTTCGAAGCTCCGACTTGTGCCATCACCAAGTCAGCTTGAGCGCCCAGAAATAGAATCGAAACAGCAAGAGCAGCTAGCGTCCCGTGCAGACTATTGTTCAGCATTGGCATCACAGAAACTCCATAAACCGGGCTCAGAAAAATCTCTCCGGCAATCTATACCGACAAAATTCTTATCGAACCCGAACGATACGAAAATTCATAAAGATAGCTCTACTCGTGAACGATCAAGCAATTGGAGTTGATTGCCTAACCGTCAAAGTCAAACCTGAGAGCTGGTGTGAAAAGTATATTACATGGTAGAACCATGATGATCGCCTGGCATTGAGACAAGCCTCCTGAGTGCCCTCTCTCTAGCCGACCCGGCGAGACGACAAATGACATGCATGTGTCGCCTGGGAATGGAACCGGCTCAATCTTCCATCACTTCGGCTTCACGAGCTTTGGCGATCTCGGTTGCTTGTGCTTCAAACTGCTTAGTCAAATCCTGAACTTCGGTTTTAATGTCATCCCGCTGGTCCTCGGAAACTTCCTTGTCTTTCTCAGCTTGATCAGCCGCCTTGTTCCCGTCACGGCGAACATTGCGTATCGCAATTTTGGCATCTTCGGTCAATTCCTTGATTCGGCTGGCCATCTTTTTTCTAACATCCGTTGAAAGCGCCGGAATGTTGATTCGCACGACGCGACCGTCACTTTGGGGATTCAAGCCCAGATCACTTGCCACGATCGTTTTTTCAATCTCCTTGATGATGCCGGTATCGTAGGGACGAATCACAATCTGCGTTGGTTCGGGGGCGCCAACCTGAGCGACCTGCTTGATCGGCGTCGGTGAGCCGTAAACGTCAACGCGGAGTGAATCCACAAGCCCAGGGTTCGCACGACCAGTCCGAATACCACTGAGATTCTTCTTCAGAACTTCGATTGCCTTTTCCATGCGATCTTTCGAATCGCTGATGATTGTGTCAGATGACATCTATATTCTCCGAATACATTTCATGGTCTGGACTGGTAGGGCCTTTGGGCTGCCTACAGACAAATTTATTGCTTTTACCCCAGTTTGGGAACCATGCCTGACTAAGGTTTTTGCGCCCCAGGACAACGCGACGACGATGGCCGCCGCCAACGCGATGCCTATCGGCGTTAATTTGAACTTTCCGTACGTAGCCTGTCTCCTAGCTCTTAACTCACGGCGACCGACTTATTGGTGACTAAAGTTCCGATGGTTTCGCCCGAAACCGCTCGTTCGATATTTCCGTCCTTGCGGAAGTTAAAAATCATCAGCGGCATATCGTGCTCCATGCAATGCGAGATCG
>CAYSQZ010000054.1:0-5343 GCA_964433035.1 uncultured Pirellulaceae bacterium
TGAAGTTCTATCTCGACCTCAACGATCACATTGAAGCGGCGCCTTCGATCGGGCCCAAGTCAGCAGAGCGATTTGAAAAAATTGGCGTCCATACCGTTGCGGATTTTCTTAAGCAGACGGCAGAGTCGATCTCTACCAAGCTCAACTACAAACGCATGACGGCGCAAGTCATTTTGGACTGGCAGAACCAGGCCCGCCTGATTTGCCGAATTCCAAATTTGCGTGGCCACGATGCCCAGTTGTTGGTGGCCTGCGGGCTAACTGATCCCGAAGCCATTGCAACGATGCAACCGACGACCCTCTTCGCAACCATCGGACCATTCTCCGAAACCAAGGATGGGCTGAAGATCATCCGCAACGGCAAGAAGCCCGACTTGGCCGAGATTACGGACTGGATCACTTGGGCCGGACACACTCGCTCGATCAAAGCGGCCTGAAACATGAGCGGTGCTTGCTGAAGGTCGGTCGTCCCTCAAAAACGCTGGAAAAACGAAAAATTCGTTTTCTCTGTCACTTAGTGCGACTGGATCACGACTTATCATTGCCGCCGGGTTTGGCGGTTAAAATGATAGTCAGTGTTCACGATGGAGAGCAGCATGTCAGCCGCCAAAGAAATTCAATGGGTACAGTCCAGTCAAGCCGGTAATCGAGAAGCTTTCGCGCAGTTGGTGGACCGATACAGAGGGACCGTCACGGGCGTGGCGTACTCTGTGCTGGGAGATTTTGCTCGAAGCGAAGACGCTGGCCAGGAAGCTTTTTTGGAAGCATGGCAAAAGATTTCATCACTTGCCGACCCTGCCAAGTTTGCGCCGTGGATATGCACCATTGTTCGGCGCCGAGCTATTGACTTGATCCGCAAACAAAAGCCTTCCGTTTCTTTGACGGCCTTGGATAGCCCGTCTCAGAGTAACACTGACTCGAGTGCCCCAGTTATTGCCGCTGAAGAAAAAGCAATCGTTTGGCAAACGGTCGACGGCTTACCACAGACGTACCGCGAGACACTAGTGTTGTTCTACCGAGGTGAGCAGTCCGTTCGTGAAGTCGCCCAAGCGTTGGGTGAGAACGAAGCGACCATTCGACAACGACTCAAGCGTGGCCGCGACTTGTTGCGGTCGGAAATCTCCGAGACCGTTGAACGCACACTAAAAGGGACAGTTCCTAGTCCCGCATTTGTGTTAGCTGTTATGGGAGCGATTCCCGGGAGTTTAAAAACCGCTTCAGCAGCAACAGCCGCTGCCGGTTCGGCGTCAACAGGAAAAGCGATGGCGGCTGCGGTCGGAGCCGCAAAAGCAGGAACGCTCTTTGGAATGTTTGGCGGTCTAGCTGGCGGTCTAATTGGAATGGGGATGAGCTGGAAGTACGCCAAATTTCAATCCCAACGCAAGTTAATCGTAAAATCTTCGCTGGTCTTTTTAGCACTGACAGGATGTTTCTTGATCGGGTTATCTGGCCTGGTCCGCGGGCACTTTGGCATTGCCCTTGGCACCCAGCGTTACGCAATTGCATTGATGGCGCTGATTTTTGGATATCAAATTCTTGGTTTGGTTTGGTATTTTTGGATCACCTTCGCTTGGAAGAAAGCAGCCCGCCGTTCCACCGAAGCAGGCAAAGCACCGCTTGCCATGGCGGCCCAACGCGAAGCAATCAGCCGCGATCTGGGTGAAAAACACTTTACCAGCGACGCCCAACTGTGGGGCCTTCCACTGGTCGATGTCCAGTTCTGGTCCAAGCGCTCAATCGAAGAGCAGGGGAGTGTACCCAAATCAGCCAACGCTTGGTTTGCCATGGGCAATCGAGCTTACGGCAGGTTATTCGCTTGCGGACAAGTAGCCATTGCGCCGGTCGCAATGGGTCAATTTGCAGCTGGCTTGATTTCGTTTGGGCTGCTTAGTTTTGGCTTAATTTCAATTGGTACCATTGCGTTGGGAGGATTGGCATTGGGGGCGGCCGCGGTTGGGTATATCGGCTACGGCGGAGTTGCAATCTGCGGATACGCTTCAGGAGGTATTGCCATCGGCTACTGCGCCATCGGAGGTATCGCTCTTGCAATCCAAGCAGCCAAAGGTGGAATCGCTTGGTCAATGCAGTACGCTCAGGGCGGAGTTGTTTTGGGTCAGGTCGCCGAGAAAACCGAAGCCGCACAATTTTTTGAGCAGCACTGGTTTTTCGGACTGATGGATCCAATGATGACAGGCGAATTCCCAACTTGGGTAACAGTAACCTTCTGGATCGGTATTTCCATTCTGTTTATTGCCTTAATGGTCGTTCGCCGCTGCCAGCGGAGCGTTATGGATCTGGACCTGACTTCAAAACAACAAGCAAAATAGCTGTCTTGCAGCAAAGCTGTGTGACAAAGACGGGAAGACGGGATCACAGGAAGAACCGGATTTAATTCCCAGCAGCCATCAGGAAAGATCCTGTCAATCCCGTGATCCTGCTTCAAATCCAAACGGGTTGCTTCCGCATTGAATATTATGCTTTGACGAACTCCAAGGATTGTTGACAATTAGCTCTCTGATTTGAACATCACCACCGTGAGTCGGTAACCAACGGTCATCGCACGGTTTGAAAAGGAAATTGAGTCTTTATGTCTGACACACCAGGTTCGCGGTTTCGAGCAGCGATCAAAGCAGAAACGCCGCTTCAAATTCCCGGCGTGATCAACGCCTACTGTGCGCTTCAGGCCCAGCTGGCCGGATTTCAAGCGATCTATCTCTCGGGTGCGGGGGTTGCCAATGCTTCGTTTGGGATGCCAGATTTGGGAATGACGTCGATGTCCGACGTGGTCGCTGATATAGAGCGAGTGACGTCCGTTTGTGAGTTGCCTCTGTTGGTCGATGCGGACACCGGCTGGGGGCATGCGTTGTCAATCGGTAGAACGGTAAAGTCCTTTATCAAATCGGGTGCCGCGGCAATGCATATCGAAGACCAACAAGCCGCCAAACGATGCGGTCACCGGCCCGGAAAGGCAATCGTTGCGACCCAGGAAATGCTGGATCGAATCGCGGCGGCCGTCGACGCGCGAGTCGATGAAACCTTTGTTGTCATGGCCCGAACCGATGCACTAGCCACCGAAGGCCTCGACGCGTCGATCGAGCGATGCCAAAAATATGTTGAAGCCGGTGCCGATGTAATTTTTGCCGAAGCCATCAACGATCCCGATGAGTATCGGAAGTTTACTGGCTCGCTCTCGGTTCCGGTTCTGGCCAACATGACTGAGTTTGGCGTCAGCCCGTTGATGACGGTTGATGAATTGGGCGACGTTGGCGTGCAATTGGTGCTATATCCGCTTTCAGCTTTTCGTGCGATGAGCGCGGCGGCTCAAGCGGTCTATGACGGGATCCGAAATACAGGCACACAGACTGAGTTGCTTGACCTGATGCAGACTCGGGAAGAGCTTTACTCGACGTTGAACTATCACTCTTATGAACAGCAGATGGACGAGATTCTCAAGCGGAGTTCCTAAAGGATTAATATTGAGTAGATCGAGTCGAGTTTTGTCGCACACAGTAATTTTGAATTAAGAAAAGATAAGGCAGATTGAATATGGCAGACAAGAAAAAGAAAGCCGGTGGACTAGCAGGCGTTTCGGCGGGCGAGACGGCGATCGCAACGGTCGGTAAAGAAGGCAGTGGGCTCAATTACCGCGGCTATTCGATTCATGACCTCGCTGAGAAAGCGGTTTTCGAAGAGGTCGCTTTTTTGCTGCTTCATGGGCACCTTCCCAATTCGACTGAACTGGAAAATTTTCGTTCACGATTGGTCAGCAAGCGTAGTTTGCCGCCGGCGCTTTGCGAAACGCTCAAAGCCATTCCAGCTTCCGCTCATCCGATGGACGTGCTGCGGACTGGTTGTTCGATGCTCGGTGTTCTTGAGCCAGAAACTTCATTTGATCAACAGCACGACGTCGCCGAGCGACTGTTGGCGTCGCTACCTTCGATGTTGACTTACTGGTATCGCTTTACCCAGGACGGAACTGAAATCAATTTCGAATCGGACGAAGCTTCGATCGCCGGTTACTTTTTGGATAAGATGCACGGCGAGACTCCTTCCGATTTGCACAAACGCGTCATGGATGTGTCGCTGATTCTCTACGCTGAGCATGAGTTTAACGCTTCGACGTTCACCGCCAGAGTCTGCACGGCTACGCTTTCGGATATCCATTCAGCAATCACTGGTGCGATTGGTACCCTGCGAGGGCCACTGCATGGTGGTGCTAACGAAGCGGCGATGGAATTGATCGAGTTGTATCAAACCGCCGACGAAGCCGAAGCCGGGATCATGGACAAGCTGGCCAGCAAGTCACTGATCATGGGGTTTGGCCACCGAGTCTATACTGTGTCCGATCCGCGCAGCGATGTGATCAAGGCTTGGTCAAAACAGCTTTCTGAGGCCGCGGGTGACGAAGTACTGTACCCGGTTTCCGAGAGAATTGAACAAATCATGTGGCGGGAGAAAAAGCTGTTTCCCAATCTCGATTTCTATAGCGCTTCGGTTTATCACTTTTTGGGAATACCGACCGAGATGTTCACACCCATTTTTGTTCTTTCGCGCGTCACCGGCTGGGCAGCTCACGTGTTTGAGCAGCGGTCCAATAACCGCCTGATTCGCCCCGGCGCCGATTACATTGGCCCGGATCAACAAGAATTTGTACCCATTGGTGATCGAGGATAGCTTCGAAGCCGACTGTCAGCGTTTTGCTCGCTGCTTTGAAGTTGCTTGAGCAAAGCGTTGCCATGTCGCTGGCCAGAACTACTGCCGCTGCTGAAACTTGAGCGAAGCCGAATTGATACAGTACCTTTGCCCTGTGGGTTGTGGACCATCGGAAAACACGTGACCCAAGTGGGCATCACAACGACTGCAAACCACTTCACGGCGAGCCATCCCGTGACTGTTATCCACGACTTCCTGAACGTTTGTCTGGTTAATACCTGAGTAAAAACTGGGCCAACCGGTTCCTGATTGAAATTTCGTGCGTGAATCGAATAAAGGTTGCCCACAACAGGTGCAAGTGTAGATCCCATCGCCTTTGTGATTCCAGTACTTGCCGGTAAAGGGATTTTCCGTTCCCGCCTGCCGGGTAATTGAGTATTGCTCGGGGGTAAGTTGTTGGCGCCACTGCTGATCGCTTTTTCGAATCTTGGTAACTGGACTTACTGGATTTCCAACGGGTGGTTGGTAAGCAGGTCGCGCAAGCGATGGTTGCTGAATGATGGTTGGTTGTTGATATACCGGTGCCTGAACAACCGGTCGTTGCTGTTGATAAGTAGGAGCTCGTCGGTAGGTAGGAACTTGTCTATAGACAGGAGCTCGTCGGTACGTAGGTACTTGTCGGTACGTAGG
>CAYSQZ010000054.1:5443-18278 GCA_964433035.1 uncultured Pirellulaceae bacterium
CTTGTCGGTACGTAGGAGCTTGTCGGTACGTAGGTACTGGCAGGACAGTGGTCGATTGGGAAAACCCCAAGCTTCCGAACATCAAAACAAATGTAACAGCAGTTCCAAACAACGGATTATTCATTGTGTTTCCTTGATTTAACAGTAACAACTCAACTTAATATTTCCTTATAGCCAAGTAAGGCAAGGAGTTTCTTTAAGCCAGGTTGGGATTGGACTCTGCGGCTCAGTGTCTCTGTGCGGAAAAGTGCTTATTTTTGTTAGCTGCGCGGAATTTTTTTTGCCGCGAGCAGAGTCGCAAAGACCGCAGAAGACACACTCGTTTGGATGCTGTAATAGAAGCCAGCCACTGCCAATCTCCACTCCATGTTGGCCTCGTCGACCTCCGGCGGTAGCAGACGCGAAACTACTTCTACTATCGATTTCGACAGGATTGCCCACCAAATACAAAAGGCCGCAGGTAAAACCCACGGCCTTGAATTTCCTACAGCTGACTTTTCTAGCCGGCGGCCAAGATATTGATTGATAAACAAAACAGAAAACAGTCTGTTACAACTCTATGCGCCGACAAAACGTTTCATAAATCTATGCATTAAAAAACTCAGGCGCTTTGGGAGACAGTTTTCTCAAAATCAAACTCTCCTTTTTTATAAGCAAAAATTATGCGTAAAATCATGTGCAATCCTGTCACTAATCCCTTATATTTCATGTTAAATGCAGGTTAAACGAATCGTTGTTCGCGTAATCTAACAGTCTCTCAACCACGACCGGATTTTACTTGTCTTTTCTTTTCTTTGGAGATGACGCTATGAGATTCTTATTGAGTTCAAGTTTTTGCTTTCTTGTTGTTGCAGCATTGTTTCTTTCACCTGACTTGTTGCACGGACAAGTCACTTACACAGTTACCGGATTCGCCAACCTTGGTTTCGAGGGCGATCCCGATTCGGCACCAGAGGTTAGCTTAGGGGAAATGTATGTTGCTCAGTTTGAGATCGATTTATCGGTTCCCGATATGGACTCAGACCCTACTCGTGGGCTATACACCGGTGCGATCGTATCCGGTTCCATTGAGTTCTCAGGTGGCTACACTTCTCAAATTGATTTTGCTGGTGGTGATATCGTAATCCAGCAGGACATAGGAGGTGGCGGTGTGTTTTTTGACTCTCCGGATGGTAGCGGGACGATCTTAGTCGGAGACCTCGGTAACGCTTTCGACTCCGATGCTTTGTTGACCGATATCGGGGCTGAAATCGTCGGCAGTCCACTTTCACTGTTTGTGCTGATGGAACCGACTGGTTTCGTTGCCGGGTTCTCTGAAGAAGACGATGTGGGCTTTGGTACCCCAGTAACTGGCCGAATGCGTCTTAGCGTATCAGAAACCGTATCCACCACTCCCTTACTGCTCGGAGATGTGAACTTGGACGGAGAAGTCACCTTTGGTGACATCGATCCGTTTATCAATATTCTGACTGAGAACAGCTTTCAGGAAGAAGCAGATTTTGATGAAAACGGAGCAGTCAACTTTTTTGATATTCCTGGGTTTATTGAAGCGCTCTCTGCTGGATAACAATTGCCAGCAAATTGCTATTTGATTTTGTTTAACGAGACCTTGGGTAGAGAAACACATTTTGTTTCTCTACCCTTTTTTCGTCGCGATAGGCAGAATGGAAACCGTTGGCGAGTAAATTCATGCCACTGGCATCGCAGCCGCCAAGATGGCCGCAGCAGCGCCTACGACTCTTTTTTGTTCAACACAAGCGGATTATTCACTATATTGTGCATCATCCAACACTTTGGGGGGTTTTCAATTGCTTAGTGATTTACATCACACTAAATTTGACCGATTTTTCCGCCGTTCTGTTAACCTGTTAAGTTGGCTATCTCTTTTGCATTGGATTCCCATTAGCTCACTCCTCAATGATCACCTGCCCACAACATATCGCCCAAGTGCCCAAATCGTTTCAAGAATTGCTCGATGGCGTAGGTCCGCCAACATCGCTGCCGTTGAATTTCAAGGGCCTCCAATGCTCGTATGAAATTTTGGTTGTGCAGCAAGAAGTAAACGATGCGAGTTATACACAAGTTCGAAGCGGAATGCTGGATGCAGAAGTGAATGAAGACACGCTCGTCCAGCTGGCTTGGGCGATTGTGTTGAGACGCTATGGAGCCGGTCGTGAGATCTCGTTTGGCGGAAGCTGGGCTGCATGTGACGAAGATCCAAACCGCAAGAGCAACGATGTTGGGCCGCTCGGTAGCAAGATTCCAATCGCGATTCAACTCGACCCTGATCAAACGGTTCGCGACGCACTGCAGGCAGTGCAAATTCGGCATTCGGCGATGGCCCGTCAGACTCGCCCGACGGCAAATCAGTCACAGCTGAAAGGCATGTTCCAAACGGATATCACCTATGCTCGTGCCCCATTGGCTACGGAGCAATCCAATCGAGGCGACATCAATTCAAATTCGCATTGGGGCGGCCCGTTGAGCCTGCTGATTCAGGATGACGGATTTTCACTGTCGGTCTCTCTCAGTTACGACACTGGACTGTATGACTTACAAGCAAGCAAACAGTTATTGGACGACTACTGTCACATTCTCGTCGAACTGACCAAAGACTTGAACCAGCCACTGCGTGAGTTAGACGTACTTTCGCCGAGTATGCGGGAGCGCTTGGTCGATCAGCAGTGCGCACGCGAGCAGGTGTCGTCGCATCCAAGTGCCTTAAAATGCATCATGGGTCACTGCGATTCGCGTCCGGATGACTTGGCGATTAGTGATTTTCATGGCTCAAGTGTGACCTATGGTGAACTGGGGCAGCGCGTCAGGCAGCTTGCCCAGACGCTGCATGGCTACGGTGTTCGTCAAGGTGACATCGTTGCTATTCATGTTGAGCGCAGTATCGAAGCGATCGTAAGCATGCTGGCCACGCACGCTGCAGGTGCTGCCTTTCTGCCGTTGGAGGTAAACAGCCCTGCTGACCGGCGGATCTATATGCTCCAAGACGCGGAAGTGCGGCTTATCCTGATGGGCGGTGCTAAAGATCTTGACACCGATGTGGAAAAGTTGTGGGTTGATCAAGAAGTGGATGCCCGTTTCAAAAGTTCACCCGAAGAGCTGCCGCTTGATCCAACGCCAGACGATGGGTTGGCTTACGTTATTTACACGTCCGGTTCGACGGGCAAACCCAAGGGGGTTTGCATTGAACACAGGTCACTGGCTAACCACATCGTGCAGACCGTAGAGCTGTATGATGTTTCTAGCGAGGACCGATGGCTTCAATTTTCGTCGCTTTCGTTTGATATCGCGATGGAGTCGATTTTTGTGTCACTGGCAGAGGGTGCCAGTTTGTGGCTACGCCCGGACGATATGATCACCAGTGCGAGAGCCTTTTTTGAAGCCTTGGGAGAAGCCAAGCTGACGATTACTGCGATTCCCGCAGCGTTCTGGCATCAACTGATACACTCGCAGTTGCCCTGGCCGGAGTCTTTGCGGGTGGTCGTTGTCGGTGGCGAGCGCGTAGACCCGGGCTTGCATGCCAGGTTCCGTGAGTTGGTCGATGACAAAATTTGTTTTATCAACAGCTACGGCCCAACCGAAGCCACCATCGCATGTACCGCTTACGTCGATGATGAAGGAGACCACGATTCAACGGTGCTTCCGATCGGACGGCCGATGAGTGGTACTTCGTGTTTTGTTTTGGACGAAAATCTGGTTCCAGTGCCTCCCGGAGTGGCAGGCCAGTTGTATGTTGGCGGCGCCGGTTTGGCGCGGGGCTACCTGTTTCGGGAATCATTGACCGCCGAGCGGTTTATTGCTCACCCGTTTCGTCCCAACGCGCGTCTGTACGCCACCGGTGATGTGGTGCGTCACACGGCCAAGGGAAACCTTGTCTTCATCGGCCGCATGGATAATCAGGTGAAAGTCCAAGGCTTCCGCGTGGAACTTGGCGAAATCGAGACTCGCTTGCGAAGTCACTCAGCAGTGGAAGAGGCGGTAGTAATCCCTGTTAGCCTGGGCGGATCAACGCGGCTTATAGCGTTTGCTCAATCGTCCTTTCAGGAGCACGTCGATGGAAATGAGTTGCGAAAATTTGTGGGCGAAACGCTACCGGCGTACATGGTACCGAGACGGATTGAAGTCCTGTCTGAACTGCCGCAAACCTCAAGTGGCAAAGTAGACCGACAGGCACTAACGGCGATGAGTAGCGAGTTTTCAGTGCAAGCAATTCAAGATCCCGCTGCAGAGGTCAACGATCCACTGCACAAGCAACTATTAAGTATTTGGTCGGGGCTGCTTGATGAGCCGATTTCAGATCCCCGTGCCAATTTTTTCAAGGTCGGTGGTGACTCGCTGCTGGCAATTCGCTTATTTGTTGAAATCGAACGCGAACTTCAAGTTCAGTGTAACCCGCAAAAATTCTTCAACGATCCCACGGTTGAAGCACTGGCGGAACTTATTAGATGTAACGACACGACTGACTTCAAAGCTCCATTGCTGCCTCTTGCCCAAGAACCGGCAGATGTCCGTCCGCTGTTCTTCGCACCGACGGTAAGCGGTCAGGTGACGGATTACTTCCATCTGTCCGACTTGCTCAAAGGTGTCGTACCGATGTACGGCTTGCAGATTCGCGGGCTGCGTGATGGAGAGGAGATGCATGACAACTTACGCGATGCCGCCGAATTTTACATCGAACGCATGCGTGAGATACAACCCCAAGGGCCCTACAGCCTGGCTGGTTACTCGGCCGGTGGCATTGTCTGCCTGGCGATCGCAGAAGCGCTTCACGAACAGGGCGAAACGATTGATCTAATGTTCATGCTCGACGCAGTACCGCCTGGTATCAGTTTCGCGTCGCCGTTTAGCAGCCCCCGCCGTCTGTGGCGTCTTGGTCGTACGACGATCGACCGGGTTAAGGAGCTATTTGAAGGAGAGTACTTTTTCCGGACTCTGATCAATCGTGGTAAGCCTGCGCTGCATCGCCTGTGGGCTAAAATCTGGCCATCAGCCAAAGAACCCGATGTTTACGTGGAGGATCTTTTCTCGCGATCGGGCATGAGTGAACTAACGCCCGAAGAATCAGCTCGAATGCAAGTTCATCTGGATACCACGATCGATTTTCAGCCACGCCGTCATCCGCTGAACGTTGTGCTGATACGCAGCAGAGACTATCCATTCGAAGGCCCTTTCGAGCTTGATCTAGGTTGGAAACAGGCCGTCACCGGCGACACCCTTGTCGAATTTGTCCCGCTGCGGCACCACCAATTTTTGGACAAAAACCATATTGGGCTTGTGGCTGAGATAATGGAAACCTATCTAAAGTCCCGCATCGACTCCAGTTGTTAGCCTCCTGCAAGTGCTGCCTACCAAACTACAGTTTCGCTCCTGCGGCTTGGTCAATGTAAAACGTTGCCCCGTTTACTGGTTTCACAAACGTCGTTGGGTAAGTTTCAAACGCTCCGGTCTGGTTGATGATCTCCTCCAAAACATCGGCCTTGCTCGCCCCAGTCACCAGAAAGAAAACACGTTTGGCCGCGTTTAAAACCTTGCCGGTTACTGAAACTCGTTTCTGACCTGATTCGGGATGTGTGGCCAGTTCGCAAATTCGCTCGGAAGTCAAAAATTCCATTTGGTGAGGAAAAATTGAAGCGGTATGCCCATCCGACCCCATGCCCAACATCAAGATGTCGAATGTGGGAACGCCCTGGTCGTTGGCCGCAACATACTTTTCAATTTCATTTTCGTAGCGGGCGCACTCAGCAATCGGTTCTGATTCACCAAGGACACGATGGACATTAGAATCGGGAATGTCGACCTTGGATAACAGCAAGGCATTGGCTTCGCCATAATTGCTCTCAGCATCGTCAGGCGCCACCATCCGTTCGTCGCCCCAGAAAAAATGAACCTTGCTCCATTGGACTTGGTCGGCGTAGTTCTCGGCCAAAACACTAAAGAGTAGCTTGGGCGTGCTCCCTCCTGAAAGCGAAACCGTCACCGTTGATTGCGTCTTTGCAAGTTCAGCGATCAACTCAACCAGATCGGCAGCGAAACGGTTGGCGACTTCGGGATTGTCTTTGAATTCTTTAATTATAGGTTTCACGAATGCTCTCTCTTCGGGGTAGGCGAGGTTCGAAAGGTTATATCAACTAAAACTTCAGTGCTGACCAGTTGCTTGGCAATTTGAGAACTGTATCAAAGACCATGGCCAACAAACAGTGACCGTTTGGCTAAAGGCACTTTTTTGAACTCACCTTTGGCAAACTTTACTGGCGGCTGGTCTGAAAAATTGTAAGCGTCACGAAACCAGGGGCGACTGTAAACCAAATAAAGAATCGGCCTGGCATGATCACTGGAGTTTGCCATTCCACCGTGAATAACGCGATAGTCCATCAGGTAAGCATCGCCCAGCTTGGGAAGCGGGTGAACTGAACCAGTCCAGCTTGGGTCGCTCATCAAGCTCATCAGTTGTTCTCGCGCTCCGGCTTTCCGATGACTGCCTTCCCAGATGGCAGTAGAGCCAGTTTCCTCTTTTATTTCTACCAAAGGCACCACAACTGTAATCGCGTGCGGCGGGAGCGAATTGCAATCTTTTTCGGATTCGAATAGCGGTGGGTGGTCAAAGTGGATTGGCTGATCTTCGGCGCCAGGCAATGTCACGACTGAGCCAAAGCTGGAGATCGTGAACTGAGACCCCAACAAGGACGTCAGAACCTGTGACAGAATTGGGTTCGCGTAAAGCTTGGGCGTGTTGAATGGCGGCTCAAGGGTCACCGTAATCATGAAGCGTCGATCTCCGACGACTGCGTGCCGTTTTTTCAATTGAGAGAGCGAAGCCGAAGTGTAGGTCTCCTGGTAGGCTTTAGCGAGCTTTTTAATCAAAGCAACGGGAAACACGTTCTCGAGCCAAATAGCGCCATGGCTTCGAAATAATTTATCGGCCTGCTCAATTGTCCCGGATTGCAGGCATTGGGATTTCGATTCAGAATCTGAAGCGGCCAGCCTTGACTTCATTTTTGAAGCAGAACCCATCACAGCCCATTGGAGACAACAAAACGTCTTACCTTATCACCGTTATCAATAATCTTGCGCTCGTTTTTGCTAAGCCATTGCCGGTCCTCATCGCAAAGCCGGTCGATCGGTAGCGTCAGTTCTTTCGCGGCCCCGACATGTCGCAACAGGACTCGGTCAGACTGCAATCCAATGGCGTAGGCGTCCACTGAGAATTGACGTGATTTATCGACAAATTTCCGTCGGTAAGTCATCACCGCAGCGACCTGAGATTTGTCGATTTGAAGATTGCTCAATCGTTTCTTCAACAAATCGTCACCCCGCTCGTCGTCCGGTTGAACGATTGGCGGCGCAGTCGATTTTGGAGAATCAAGCGAGCCTTTGAACGTCGTCACATCGTCAGGGAACTTGCTGCCATTACTGGCGTTGACGAACTCAGGCGTTCCCTTAATCTCCGGTGGCTTCTGATTCTTTTTGGCTTTCCTGGAGGCTGCACTCAAGTTCGATTTTGTTTTGGAGACATATCCCTTTTTGTTGACTGCTACCCGAGCCTGTTGCATCGACATCACACCACGTGGAAGATTGGCATAGTCGGGCACATTGATCGACATGCAGTGCAGGGCACCTTCGAGCTTCTGCATCGACGTCATGTTAACAGTGTCGACATGATGACCAGGAAGCAAGCGCTGATACACCTTCAAAGCCGCCTCAACCATGGCCGGTGGGTCAGAATCATAAACTGGCATCAGCAACAAGTTGTTGGCCAGGATAATGTTCGTGTAAGGGCTCCAGTACTTGCCATTTCGAGGCGGGAATTTGATTCGCTCAATCTTTAATGGTTCCCCGTCGACTTTGACTTGCTTGAGCAGGTTGATGTTGTACTCCAGCACTTTGGCGTTCTGAGGATCAACCTTTGAGTCGACTTCAGCCACAACAACGGTATCCTCAGCAACAAACGTGGCAAACATATCGACATGTTTGGTCGCCTCGGGTCGAAGCGGCTCAAGAATCAAAAGCCGGTCAATGTTGCAACCTTTCTTGAAAGCATCCACCACAAGTTTGCGTTTCTCAAACTCAAAGTCCGTATTGGGTGACGCATGGGGAAGCTGGACTGCATTGTCCTGAAAAAGTCGCGATGTCACGAGAGCGAATCCTTTTCCGTTGGAATGCAGATTGCCACCCTGCAACGTCCACTTGATTTTGGATACCTCATCTTTGGATAACTTGCCCCAGGAAATGGGAAATTTATCATCGAGTGGCCGTTGTCCGTTGTAATAAAAATCAATCGACTGGGCCCCCAATTCGGTCTGAGCGAATCGCGGACCAAAATCTCGCAACCAGATCGTGTCAAGTTTCAGCGGATAGATTGAGACGTGGGACAAATCGCATTCGATTGAATCGAGCAATTCAACTGTGCTGCTGAGCTGCTTGTCATCATTGACCAGGATAATGAAAGGGACGCCGTGCCCGGAACTCTTCTTGACAATCTCTGCCAACACTCCGTTGTGTTGATATTGCAGATCGCTGACGCTGAGGAGGATCGCTTTCTGCTTTTCGAACTCCCCCGAAAGCCGGGGATATATTTTGTAGTCCTCAGAGCTCTTAATCGCATACTTAAGCACTGACGCCGGCGTCACCGTGTTACTCGAAGCCGAGGGCTGAGCCTGCGGCGAAATGACTCGAGGTTGAGATGGCCGGAATGGTTGCTGGAACTGGTTGGGGTACTGCTGATATCGAAAGGGCTGCTGCTGATACCGATTTGGCTGCTGTTGATATCTTTGGTACTGCGGCTGGCCGTAGGGAAAGTACTGCTGTGGTCGATACTGTTGCTGTGGTCGATAATGTTGCTGGTAGTTTCCCTGAAAACGAAATTGCGCATTGGCATCGGATTCCCACAATGCCAAAAGCAACAAGGAAGCGACGGTCAAAATCAGGCCACGGGAAACACTAATCAATTGTCGCTTCATTTAAGTCACTCAACTGCACCGATTTAGCGTTTGCGGATCAAGTTACAGCGATGGAATCGCAAACGTCGAATCCACCAGCTTAACTTCTTTAGTTTCGACATTCCAGCCTCGATTTATTGGCTTCAAGATCGAGTATTAGATAGATCGCAAAAAGATAGATCTCAAAAGTCACGATTCCCAAATGTGGCTTGGTTTTCAGCATTATTCCAGTAACGCCCAAAGCCGTATGAGTTATCCGGAATCCACAAAAGAGGTACTCTGTAGGGCTGTCGACATCGGCTCCGAGGAAACTGTCATGTGCTGGGCAGCATACACGCTGCCCCCTGTTCCCAGGTGTGCTCGGCTGAGTTTTCGAATGAGCTTTTTTGGTTTAGAATACAAGTTCGCCCATCGGTTGAGCTCGATTTTAGAACCCGTCCAATTCACTGCACCTGATCCGCTATGTCCCATTCGACTTTTTATTTAGGGGAAATTTGTGGATTGATTGGGAGGCTATGGCTCCGCGAGGTAGACGTCGCAACACTCAATGTGATGAACGATCCCGAGTTTCTTGGTTTGTATGAATCGCTCGGTGGCTTTGTTCCGACAGACATCACTGCTGGTCAAGTTGAGGAACTGGCGGTCGCGTATTGCGAACTTCTGATTGGTCCCAAAGGGCATGTTTCTCCAGTTCAGTCGGTGTGGACCAAGGACCAACTGCAATCTGAAACTTCGGCATCAATGAATCGCTTTTTCGAATTGGTGCCCGGATATCAGGCTCAATCGAGTTTGGCTGATCACGTTGGCGTCCAACTGGATTTTGCCGGCGTATTGCTCCAAACCCAAGAGGAAAGTGTCAGCGAGATAATGGACGTCTTTGCTCGCGAGCATTTTGGTTGGATGAACCAGTTTCTTGGACAAGTCGAATTAAAAACTGATTCAGAGTTTTATCTTGGATTGGCGACAGTGACGCGCTCGTTGATTGGCTCGATCACAGAGTGACAATTCGTCGAATGGGTTACACGTAAACCCACACATACCATTCATTTCTTTTGGCAAGACTCTCAAAACGTAACTATGAAAAAATCAATCCTTTTCTCCGTGTCGATTGCGGCTTTGATTATTGGAGCGTATTCAGGTTGTCAAACCGAACAAGCAACTACTACTGCCCCTTCGGATCCCAGTGCGGTCGCACCGAATTCCAATGGATCGTCGACAACGAGTGATTCTCCGGCGGATCTTCAAAGTCGCAGTTTTGTGTTCAATTACGGGGCCACTGTTAATCAGGTTCCCGAGGGAGCCAAGGTGCGCGTCTGGTTTCCGATTGCCCAATCGAGCGCACAACAGAAAGTTACACAAACGCAGGCCGAGGTTCCCGGTGAGCTGAAAACCAACCAGGACAAAAAGTATTCGAACCAGATTGGCTTCTTTGAAGTTGTGTCAGACGCCAAAACCCCGATTCAATTCACTCTGGGCTATGAGGTCCAACGAGCCCAAGCGTCGGTTGAAAATGTGGCTGCCGGGCTTTCCGATGCCGAAAAAGCAAATTTCCTGACAGCGAATGCGCTTGTCCCGATCGATGGCAAGCCGCAGGAGCAGTTTGGGGATCTGAAGCTGCCAGTTGAGTCGATGGCGGCCGGCGAAAAAATCTACAATCTCGTCGAAGAGCATATGAAGTACGACAAATCTCAGCCTGGCTATGGAAACGGCGATGCCGCGTGGGCGTGCGATAGTCAAACTGGAAACTGCACCGACTTCCACAGCTTGTTCATCTCGTTGGCGCGTAGTAGTTCGATTCCCGCCAGATTTGAGATCGGTTTTCCATTGCCGACTGATAAAACCGAGGGCAAGATTGGCGGCTATCACTGCTGGGCCTGGTTTTTTGCTGAGGGAAAAGGTTGGGCTCCGGTTGATATTTCCGAAGCTGACAAGCATCCAGAGCTAAAGGATTTCTACTTTGGGAAATTGACCGCCGATCGGATCGCGTTTTCAACTGGTCGCGATATCGAGTTGATACCAAAGTCTGCCAGCGGGCCACTGAATTACTTTGTCTATCCGCACGTCGAAGTCGACGGGGAAGTCTGGCCCAAGGAAAAGATCGATCTTAAATTCTCGTTCAAGAATCAATAAGCGACAATTGCTTAACTGTTCACCATGGTGCGAATAGGAAATCCAAATGGTCTCGATGCGAACGATAGCGATTTTCCTGATTGCCTGCTCGGCAATTTTGTTCGTCATCGCGGTTCAAAAATACAATAACGCGATAGCGACAGCAAAAGCGATCGCAGACCGAATTCAAGGCATTGAGTTTGAATCGGCCGGCGTACCGATCGAGACCAGTGTCTGTGGCTTGGCTGGCGTAATGCTGTTGGTGGCGGGTCTGATCCTACTGTTGGAATCATTCCGCCAACGCGGCACCAAAAAAGACGAGCGGTCTTTGTTGTAGAATCACTGATAGTTGCTTAAGACGGTAACGCGACTAATCTCAACAGCTACTTCTTTTTGTTTCGAAACGTCACGTACTGCGAATAACCGTCGATCACCGCGATACCATTTTCAATTTCTGATTTCTTGAGTGTCTTCAATTCTTCGTTTTTCTGATCGTAGGCTTCGGAATACTTGTACTTGGGACGCTTGGTACACTTCATCACGAAATCATCACGCTCAGTTTGGCCCCCGGCTTTTTCAACCAGCTCAAAGACTTCGTCTTTGACACCATCAAGCTCTTCTTCCAGCGCAGAGATCTGCTGCTTTAGCCAAGCGTATAGTTCAATCGGGTCGGATGGTTTGTCGCTCATTGTGGTTCTCTTCAAGTCCTCTAGCAGTTGGATGCAGAATTTAGCATAGCTGGAGTCTTCAGCTACGAAAACGTATTGCTGCCATTGTACAACCTGGAAGGCAATCCGTGGCTCGGTTGTAAGGAATTATCGAAAAGAGTACTTCTGAAGTTGCGAACCGGAGTAAACGTCGCCGGTTGGAACAGCCATCTCCCAAAATTTCGGACGGGTGTGTGGGTCGGCGTTTGAAGCAGCCATCTTCCCAGACTGCGGACTGGACGGCGCGTCGGTGGTTGAAGCAGCCATCTTCCCAGGCTGCAGACTGGACGGCGTGTCGGTGGTTGGAGCAGCCATTTTCCAAGGCTGCAGACCGGGCGGTGAGTGGGCGGTGAAAGTAGCCAATTTTTGAGGCCGCACCCGTGAGAGGACTGGGATTGGCCACATTCCTGACACCCGGCGACTTGCCTGCAAGGACAAAGTTTGAACGAACGAAGCTTTAACCGTGACAACCCCCTGTTCAAGCAATAAACCAGTGGGCAGCAAGCCTTGGCCTGATGCTGAGCAGAACATTGCGCTTCGATGGCCATAGGATTCTGGCAGGCACCCGACGGCCCCATCGGTTCGTGGCATTGGCCCGCACAGACTGGCTCATAAGCCCCGTAGTCTCCGCCCTGATAAGTATTAACTGGTTGGCTTGGTTCAAAATCAGCATCGATTGGTTGTTCAAACGAATCAGTATCAAAACTCGGATCAAACGACGATCCTTGTGGAACATCCAATACCATGTCCGAATACTCCGTCCAGGATTGTGGCTCGGAATGGGGCTCGGCAAGATGAGCATTGCTTACCAGCGGATTTAACTCGACCGATCCGCCTAGAGCCGGATTTCCCGCAGCAAAAGGCTGGTAATCGCCCGACAGCACCTGCGGCGATTGCAAGGGAGTATTCAATGCCCCCGACGGGAGAACCTCGTTGAATTCGATCGTCGACTGACTCCAATCATATTCGGGATAGACCTGAGCCGGCAGCGGGGCAAACTCGGCCGATTCAGACGGCAGCGCGACTGAACCCTGCGAAGTATCTGGAAGTTCCTCAGAGGTGGGCGGC
>CAYSQZ010000054.1:18378-24266 GCA_964433035.1 uncultured Pirellulaceae bacterium
CTCAGAGGTGGGCGGCGCGATCCAAAGCTCACCACGATAGACATTCTCATCACTCTGACCATCTTCATTCGGAGCTTCAAGCAATGTGTCTTGGTCGCTATCTTGCTGCGGAGCTACTTCGTCGTTGTCGACCTGAATATCGAAGTTCTGCTGAGAATCAGTCGCGAGTTCAAGCTGAGAATCAGAATCGAGTTGCGCTTCAAGCTCGGTAGCTTCTGGCGAATCTTCTGGGCTATCCAGAATGCTATCGCCAGGATCGGCTTCGACCTCTTCTTCAACAAGCTCTAACTCTTGAGTCAATTCAACTTGAGTCAATTCAATATTCTCATCGAGTTCCATCTCCTCAGTAGCTGATTCAATCAACTCCGATTCCAGCATTGGTGTTTCGAGACCCACATCCAAAATCCCAGGATCCTCCAGCTCCAGTTCGTGGGTTTCTATGGTTGGGGACGGATGGTCAACTAAACTTTCGATCTCTTCGACTGGATCTACCAGTTCAGCATTTAGTTCCAACTCTGGCGTAGTTTCAGACGTTGAGGGCGCGTCGACCGACGTCTCGCTTTCCAGGCTGACAAACGATTCTGCAGATTCATCATGGACGGTCGATGGCCGCTGTTCCAGTTCCGCAGAACTGACCGTTGAAACTTCCACAGAACTGGACACACCATCCGAAGAGGTGCCTTCCCAGAGGCTGGCATTGTTAAACGGGTCGTCTTCTTGAAACAATCCTGGCAAAGCAGCAGCGGTCACCGTCAACAAACAAAGGGCAGCACTAAACGAGAGCGCACGTTCCCGATTCATAATTTCAATTAGCGATGACAACATGAACTACCCGCTTATTTGCGCTGACGACTTCATCGATACCAGCGGTTCATTTAAATCAACTGAACCATTCCTTATTGCTGGATCGACTGTTAGAACCGGACCTCGTAATCAGAATACGATCAGCCGGTTTAACACAAAAATGTGGATCAATGCGGATATCTGTTTAATCCCCAGCAAAACGAGCATTGGGAATAATCGTTACAAGTTAACATTGCCGATCTGGGTCAGAGATCAGCGCATAAAAAAACCGCAGAACGAAAACGCTCAGCGGTTTGGTCGGTTCTTTTTTTGCTTACTCCGAAGCAATCAAGGCCCGTAGCTTGTCAATTCGACTTAAAGAACCATGTCCTTAAGTCCTTTTAGTGCTCGAACTTTGACGACTTTACGAGCTGGTCGTGGCTTCGCCCAAACCATTTCGCCTGTTCCAGGGTTGCGAACTTCTCGCTTTGGAAGAGCTGGCTTATCTTGGACAACGATCTTGCATAGTCCAGGAATCGTGAACTGACCAGGACCGCCTTTTTTCCCAACGTTTTTCTCGATTTCAGCAGTCAAAGCTTCGAAAAACGCGACGACTTCTTTTTTCGTGTGACCAGTAGTTTCTGCGATACTGTTCATGATTTCCGACTTTGTCGGGGCTTTGGGGCCTTTTGCTTTCGCCATTAGACGGTGCTCCGTGTTAGGTGTTTGTAATGTGCACTCGGTAAAATCAAAGTTTATCGAGTTAACGAGACGCGAGAATTAGACAACGTCGTCCCAATAATTCAAGTAAGTGTTATCCAAAAACACGGGCAAAACGGCAATTTTTGCCCAAAAACTACGATTTAACCAAGGTTTTGGGGCGTTTTCTTGGGAAAGTACCGAAAAATTGGGATTTTACAACGCTTCAGGGCACATCGCTTGAGGCTGTTTTTTCGCTCAAATCGGCTGATCCAAGTTATTTTGAAGTGAATTAGTGCTGCACCTATTTAATCAAAGATCTTTCGATCGCTTTTTGCTTTCTACCTAAAGCTCTAATTTTTGATGAGAATGGACTTCGGTTGAATTGCACTCTCAGGCTATTTGGGAATTCTTCAATACGCGTAGTTTGAAAGCATCAAATTCACACAGATCTCAAAGCAAAGCAAAGGCGCCCCCTTAATGCCAATGGTTTTACCACTAGAGCGTAGGCAAAAACTGATCGCGGCAACGATGGCGTTTCTAGCACTCGTGGTAATTTTTGCATTGCAAACCACTGATTCAACGAAGGCCGATGAGACACGAACGATCGCCCACTCCATTCGGGGGACCCAACCGAAACCTACTAAGCCATCAGTTGTTTCCAATGTAGCTCGCGCCCCAGCGTTTGAGCCAAGTTCCGGTTCGCATTCAGATGACGAACTTAAGGCAATCCAACGCGAGTACATCGACTCGATTCAACCACTTTTGAAACAGTACTGTGCCGATTGTCATTGGGGCGCCGACGCAGAAGCAGATTTCAATTTGGAAGGTTTAGTTTCGCTTGATCAACTTTTGAATGGTCGCAAAAAATGGAAAAAGGTCGTGGTGCGAATGGTGGCCAACGAAATGCCACCCGAAGACTCAGAAGCAATCCCTCCAGACCGACACAAACTGATCCTTGACTGGATCGACAATCTACTCAACAGCGTCGACTGTACTACGATCAGGCCAGGTCGGGTGACGATCAGGCGACTTAACGCGACGGAGTACAAAAATACAATTCGCGATCTGGTGGGAATTGAATACGATCCCGCCGACGCTTTTCCCGGAGACGATGTCGGCTATGGCTTCGACAACATTGCAGACGTGCTTTCGTTGCCTCCGATCTTGATGGAAAAGTACCTCCAAGCCGCAGAAGCAATTACCACCAAAGCGATTGTCGATCCTCGTGCACGGCGTTTTGACAAAACGATCCTGGGCCACCAATTTAACGGCGCCGATGGAAGCGGCAACGAGCAAACGCCTCATCCGCTTTATAACGCCAGCACGATCAGCTACGAGTTGAAAGTACCAGCTTCGGGCAGATACACCGTCACCGTTCGAGCCGGTGCCTCGCAGGCTGGCGATGAAGTCGCCAAAATGACGGTGGGCATCAATGGCAAAACCTATGGCACCAAAAACGTATCTGCCAGGAAAGATGAGCCCAAGGATTACAAAACGACCGTTCGACTTAAAAAGGGGAGCCAGCGGCTCGAAATCTCGTTCATCAACGACTTTTATCAACCCGAAAGAGGACTTGATAGAAATCTGTTTGTACATCAGGCAAACTTGAAAGGGACTATCGGTGCGTTGCCGGCTACACACCGCCAGCTGGTCGGGGTCCGACCTAAATCTACCCAACAACAGCGCGTCGCGGCGCGGAAACGTCTCAACCGGTTCGCCTCCAAAGCTTATCGCCGTCGAGCAACGTCCGGAGAGCTCGATCGGTTGATGAAACTCTATGACGCTTCGCGAAGAAATGGAGAAGGGTTTGAGCTGGGTCTAAGATTTGCGTTCCAGGGCGTTTTGATTTCACCCCATTTTTTATACAAGATCGAAGCCCCAACCAAACCGGGTACTACGCGAGAACTGACCGACTTTGAATTGGCGACCAGCCTGTCGTACTTCCTTTGGAGTACCATGCCCGATAAAGAGCTTTTTCAGCTTGCGACAGAAGGCAAACTACGCCAACCCGAGATCTACCGTGGGCAAATCATCAGAATGCTAGACGACCCACGCTCCGAAGCAGTTGTCGAAAACTTCGTTGGTCAGTGGCTTCAGCTGAGGCATCTCGAACATTTCGTTCCTGATCCGGACTTGTTTCCCGGGATCGATCTTCAGATGCGTCAAGATATGGCGACCGAAACCAAAATGACTGTTGCCGATTTGATCAGAAAGAACTCCAGCATTGTCTCGATATTCGAAAACGAATATTCGTTTATCAACCAGCGGCTTGCAGAGCACTACGGGATTCCGGGTGTTGAGGGCAAGCAGTTTCGTAAAGTTGACACAAGCAAGTACGGTCGTGTTGGTCTGCTGACTCAGGCAAGTATCTTGACGCTGACTTCCAATCCGACTCGCACTTCGCCGGTCAAGCGAGGCAAGTGGATTATGGAAAACTTACTCGGCGAGGAACCTCCTCCGCCCGACCCTGAAGCGATGCAACTGGAAGATCAGGAAGAGTTGACGGGCACGCTTCGCCAACGGATGGAGCAACACAGAGCCGATCCAAGTTGTGCCGTTTGTCACAAGGTGATGGATGAACTGGGATTTGCGTTGGAAAACTATGACGCGGTGGGGCGCTGGCGCGACAAGGACCTTACCAACAGAATCGATGCGACGGGCGAGCTTCCTGACGGCACAACATTTAACGGTGCCGACGAACTGCAACGAACCGTCAAAACAAAAATGAAAGAGCAGTTTGTTCGTTGCTTGACCGAAAAACTGTTAATTTACGCCTTGGGCCGGGGGTTAGAATACTTTGACCAATGCACGGTTGATAAAATAATTAGTCAAACTAAAGACGGTAATTATCAGTTCTCTGAATTGATCATTGCGATCGCCAACAGCGAGCCATTTTTAAAGCGACAGGGCGCGCCGTTGGAGGACGCTCGTTGAGTTGCAAAAGTACTTACAGGTTTTTGAAATGACAACTCCAAAAATTTCACGCCGCACGGCTCTTCGTGGTTTGGGAACCGCGCTTTCGCTACCGTGGCTCGAAGCCATGACATCTCCGGCTCCGCTAATCGCCGGCGTTACCAACCGAGTCGCCGTTGAACGTGCGCCCGTGCGGTTGGCGTTTCTGTACGTCCCCAATGGAATGCACATGCCCGATTGGATTCCACAGGGACCCGGTGGGCGTAATTTTGAACTTCAATCGATCATGAAGCCGGTTGCAAAGTTCAAAAACAAGATGAATATTATTACTGGGCTCTCACTCAAGGGCGCCAAAGCGTTGGGGGATGGAGGTGGCGACCACGCTCGCAGCGTTGCTGCGTTCCTGACCGGTGCTCATCCCAAGAAGACTCACGGTTCAGATATTAGAAATGGAATTTCTGTTGATCAAATCGCCGCCCAAAAGATCGGCCATCTGACAAAACTTAAATCGCTTGAACTTGGCACCGAAGGAAGTTCCACCGGTGGTCGCTGCGATTCCGGCTACAGCTGTCTGTATACCTCCAACGTATCGTGGCGCACCGACACTTCGCCGATCCCCAAAGAAATCGATCCGCTGGCCGTTTTTGAAAGGCTCTTTGGAAGCGACTACGGTACTGGGCAGTCACAGGCCAGACAGGATGCCAAAAGAAGGAGCATTCTTGACTTTGTTCACGGTGAAGCAAAATCGCTGAGTAAGCGCCTGGGCTCACAAGACCGTCGAAAACTCGATGAGTATCTTTACGCCGTCCGCGATATCGAGCGTCGCTTGAAAAATACTGACAAGCTCTCTGACAAAGACAAAGATCATTCAAATTTCCCGCGACCGGCCGGGGTTCCGCGAAACTATGGCGAGCACGTTAAACTATTACTCGACATGATGGTATTGGCGTTTCAAACTGACTCGACGCGCGTCGCTACTTTTATGTATGCCAATGCGGGAAGCAATCGAAGCTACCGAAATCTTTCCATTCGCGATGGCCATCACAGCATTTCGCATCATGGCAAATCAAGAACCAAGCAAGCCAAGATCAGTAAGATCAACACTTATCACATGTCGCTGGCCAGTCATTTTCTCAAACGGCTAGACTCGATTCAGGAGGGCAATCGAACGCTGCTTGACAATTCACTGATTCTTTACGGTAGCGGCATCGCGGATGGAAACTCGCATAAACACGAGAATTTGCCGATTGCGGTATTTGGCAGTGGAGGCGGTTCGGTCAAGACCGGTCGTTTTATCCGCCAGCGTGTGGGTACGCCGCTAACCAATTTGCATCGCTCGATGCTGGAAAAAGTTGGTGCCAAAGTTAATTCATTCTCAGATTCCAGTGGAACAATAAAAGAGTTCAAGAGCTAGAGTTCAAAGGCCAAGAGTGATTTCAAAACTATCACGTTAATGTTTCGTAGCGGATATTTCGTAGTGGACGAGGTTA
>CAYSQZ010000055.1:0-23991 GCA_964433035.1 uncultured Pirellulaceae bacterium
GACGTTTCGCCCGACGTTTCGCCTGACCTGTTGGTTCGCAATCGGCCGATCATCTTACGAACTGAGGCTTATGGCGGACTGCCGTACGGAATCGGAAAGGTTAAATTTCGATTGCAACTAGGTGACGAGATGGTCGAACGAGTTGGCGCGACGTTACTGAGCGATAGTGAGAACCGAATCTTTTATCCAGTCGTATCTCGCTCGGCGGCACAGACGATCCTTGGTGGAATTTTTGGTGGCCGCAACGAGATGCCTGACGATGCTCATACCGTCTGGTTCCTGTTCAGCGGTGATGCTCCGCTGAGGTTAACGCTTCAGGGAACCGACAACGTTTCTTTTGACGTGCCGGTAGAGCTTGGCTTGAAGCAACGAAAGTTCGATCGCGTTCTTCGGCAGTGGTGGCAAACGTTTAACCGGGTGGTGAACAAGCAAGCCAAGAACAGTGACTATCCGCCGCTGGTCGAGACTTATTTGCAGCTACTGGTTGGAAGACGAATGGGGCTGGAGGTTCCTCAGCCATCCAATCGCAAGAAAGATCCTTTGACTAAAACATTCGAGTTGATGTTTGGCGTTGAGGAGTTGCGCATTGAACAGATCCGCGAGCTAATGCTTCGGGGAGTTGATCTTTCTCCCGCGGATCGACCGCTGCCTGCGGAAATTCAATGGTCGCCCGTTAAAGTTGAAAATCTGCCCGCCAAAGTCGAGATTGAACCGATTGCTAAATGCGTTCCTCAGGAGTGCTTTTATTTGCGGTTTGGAACCTGGGGAAACCAGATTTGGCTACAAAAGCTGATGGAAGAATTTGGTGGCGATCTAACCCGGATGATTCAAGTTCGTGGCTTCAAATATAAAATTCAATCGAAATTTCTAAATCAACTGGCGATCCAATCCAACGAATTTGATCGCCTGTTCGGGGGAAGTCTGATCGACGATGTGGCCGTTATCGGCACCGATACCTATTTTGGCGATGGATCGGGCGTGGGTGTGATGCTGCACGCCAAAGCGACAAAGCGTCTGGAGAAAAACCTCCGATCAAAGCGAGCTAAGTTCGCCAAAGAGAATGCAAAGATCGGAGCCAAGATTGTCAATATTCCCTTTGGCGACGATTCGATTGAGTTTTTGTCGACCCCCGACAATCGCTATCGTTCATTTTATGTCGTCAGTGGCGATTGCCATTTGATGACGACTTCGTTGGTGATTGCCCGGCGATTCCTGGAATCGGGACGTGGAATCGGATCGCTGGCCGATTCGCAAGAGTATCGTTTCGCTCGCTTCAATCGACCGCTGGAGAGCGATGATACGATTTTTGTTTATCTGTCGACCAGCTTTTTTCAGCAGTTGTTGACCCCTCAGTATCAGATTGAGTTGCGTCGGCGCAATCGAATTGTGACTGACATGATGCTGCTAGAGCTGGCTTCGTTGGCAGCTCGAAACGAAGGTCGGCCCGATCTAACGGTGCCGCAGATGATTCAAGCCGGCTATCTGCCGCAGGGGTTTGGTTACCGGCCCGATGGCGGATCGTTTGAAACGGTTGATGATCAATTGGTCGATTCGATTCGTGGCCGACGTGGCTTTTTTACACCGATTCCAGATCTGCCTTTAAATAAAGTGACTGCCGAAGAAGCAACTTGGTTCAATGAGCGGGCAACTTTCTTTGCTCAGTCGATTCGATCGCTCGATCCCATGTTCATTGCTATCAAACGCTATGAGCATCGCGAAAATGTCGAGCGTGTGGTGTTCGATGGCCGCGTGGCTCCGTTTGGCGAAGAGAAGTACGGTTGGCTGATGTCGATGCTTGGACCGCCGCTGGAGAACGAAGTCGCTCGTGCACCGGGCGACATCATTCGCTTGCAAGCCAGTATTCGCGGAGGCAACAGAGACCCCATCATCCCGGTGCATCAGGTTTTTGCTGCTGTCGAAGATCACCTTGATCCAACGGTTGACCTCCGGCCAAGCTCGTTCATGAAAGTGATGCAGGCGCTTAAGGAAGCACCGGGTTACATTGGAGCGTGGCCTAGCCCGGGCTATACCAACTGGATGCCTGCTCTGGGGCGTGAGCCGGATCAGTTTGGCTATACTTATTCGCGAATTCTCAATTTGTGGAAACTTCAGTGGGGGCAGTTCTCGGCGTTATCGTTTGATCAACATCGCTTGGAGGCGCTCAAGCCGCACTTGAAAATCGTTGATCGAGAGCGTGCCTCGCAGATCCGCCTGGAGGTGGGTGACCTCGTGAATTCGAATCTTCGCAGTTGGGCAAATTCGGTAAATTACCGGCGGAGCTGGCAGACGTCGGTGGCCAATGTTCGGTTGTTAAATCTGGTTGGTCAGCAATTTCGGGTCCCGCCCGAATCGGCTCGAGCAATCGTTGAGCGAATGTTGGAAGTGGAGTTGGTGTGTTCGCTTGGCGGTGAGTATCGCTTGGCTCAGTTGCCATCGGGGCGAAAAGTCTGGCACTCGACGGCTTGGCCTTCGTTTGCGCAGCCTCAAATTCCTGCTGACCATACCGCTCCTTTGCTCAAATGGTTTCGCGGTTTGGAAATCGAGGTCAGTAAAGGAGCGACTCAATTTGCGGTTCACGGTTTTCTCGATATCCAACGCAGCGAAGCCAAAGCCAAATTGCCTTCGTTTGAGCTGTTTAAAGGTTTTACCAATCTCTTTGGCGGCGGCAAGAAAAGCGACAGCCAAGACGATAAGGAGAACAAGCAAGACGAACAATAACAATGAGTTTTATTCTGCGTACTTCACTGGTCGATGATATCTGGCTAATTCGCCAGGGCCAACGTACATCAAAACGAAGACATCTCAAAACGAAGACATCTTGTAACTGCTTCTTCTCACTGATCACAATTCCGTCATCAAAAGGGACTTTGCTTCCGATTGACCGCTCACCATTCTTTTCGAACTTTGGACTTCACATCATGTCCAATTATTTAAAACGGCAATAGCGACTGGATTTTTGTTGAAGTTTCGATTCGAATTGCCACAATGAGAATTGGTAATTGCTGGTTGTGGCAGTTCTCCTCTTTTTTTATTGGGAAACACTGAATTGAAATCAACTTCGCCTCAGGATTCTTCCTCTCAAGTTAAGGTTCTAATATACGTTGTAGTTTTTCTGAGCGCACTTCTACTGGTTGCTATCCTTGCGATTGGCGTGATCGGAATTTGGGTTTTTCGATTATCCGATCAAAAGATTGCTGACTCTCCAAAAACCGCACATGTTCTCGAACGACCGGCGGATCGGATAATTTCGGGCTCCGATGAGGTGTCTCCCCGCGCAGGTAGGACGGTTGATCAGCCCGCGCTTGATTCGGAACTTCGAGGCTCGGACCCAATTCAGCCTTTGCCAAAACAATGGCAGACGATGAACAAAGCCAAATCAAGCAATGGTCTGGCGCGTTGGCGATATGATCTGCAAACCAGGCAGCCCGTTGTTTTTGACTATGCCGCGCGGATGAGCATTCAAAAGTATCAATTGAGAAATATCGGACGGGTTACCTATAAACTGCTCGATGACGATCCCCTCGAATTTATCAAAGGCCTCACTACCGAAGAAAGTCAGTCGTTGGAGGTAGGAGCTAGTGGCACGGGGTTCGTTGTTCACCCAGAGGGAGTTATCGTGACTTGTGCTCATGTCGTTGGAGATCTTTCGGACGTTACCGTTTTGATCGGGAAAAAACGAATGACGGGACGCGTTGTCGTGGTCGACCACGAAAACGACTTGGCATTGGTAAAGGTTAGTCAAAACGGTTTACCGTATTTGCCAATTTCTACGAGTTCACCTGGGCTTGGGGCGCCTGCCAAAGTATTCGGATTCCCTCTGAGAGACCAGTTGGGCGAGAGCTTGAAAATGACTTCAGGCTCGGTCACGGGGCAAGACAAAGTCGACAACAAATCGACACGTCTTCAACTCGATGCCTCCGCAAATCCGGGGAACAGTGGCGGACCTGTTACTGATAATCAGGGGCGAGTCATCGGCGTCGTTGATTCGATTCTTGCAGCAAGTCGACTCTCGGATGTTTCTTTAGCGGTTCCAGCCAGTTCGCTGACGGGATTGCTAAAGAAGCACTCGATTCCATATGCCCAGGAGGACGAGCCAGTTACATCAAGCAGTGATACACTGAGAATTTGTGAACTGGAGAAAGTCAGTCGAGCCGTAGTCTTGATTGAGACTTCGCACGCTGACGTTTCAGCAAACTGGCGAGTCTTCAGTTTCGAAGTGTTAAACACCAGTCAAACTGGCCCACCCTTCCGCATGATCAGGAACACTCCCCAAGGCAAAAAAACGAAACTCGAAGGTAATTTAATCTTGGATTCTCGTGGCCAAGTTGTTTACGTCTCTGAAGAGAATTATCTGCCAGGTACTTTACAGAATCTTGCGACCATAGGACTGGAGACCTTGCCGTCAGATTCTGGTTCGCAATGGAATCGGGAAGAGTCGATGTTATTGGTCAGCGAAATCACAGAAAGGTCCCAAAGTCGAAGTCGCAGCCCATTTGGCCCAGCTTACGGCGGATTGTCCAGACCTCGGTATGCTCCAGATCCTTTTGGCCGTGGGACAGTCAAGGAGCGAACGCGTGAAGTAATCCAGTTCGCAGCAGTCAGGGATTCTTTCAAAGTTGTTGAAGAAAAACCCAACCTCGAGATAAAGTTACGGCGAGAAATTGAAACCCGACAAATGGGAGAAAAGTCCCAGCCGAAAATTTTGGTTCTGCAAGGCACTGCGGAATTTGATCGCGAGTTCAACTGGTACCAATCAGCCAAGCTTAAGGGCAAGGCTCGTACTGTAGTTGATCGACGCGATGTTGATGTGGGTTTTGAATTCTCCTTTGATCGCATCAGTGCCGCCGATCTGGAGAAAGAACGGGAGCTAAAGGATGCGATGATTGCCAAGCAGAAACGTCTGGCAGTTGAAAGAAAGGAAGCGCTCGCCGCAAGCGTTAGGAAGCTTGATGCGCTAGGAGCGGGGGCAGGAGCGGGGGCAGGATTGGGCAAGTATGAGCCTGAGCAATCCGCTGCGCTGGACGGGGGCGACAAGAACGAGTCGGCGGCCTCAGAAAAGCGAAAACAGCCTGAAGTAAATTTTTTGGGGAAGATTCCCAAGAAGACCGGGAGAAACTTTGCAGCCATTTCTCCGGATGGGCAGGTCGTTGCAACATTGAATGACGAGTTGTTACTCTATCGTTGGAATGAATCAACTAAGGCATTTAGCAGAGTCTTCGATTACGAACCCGGAATCGATTCTGAAACGGCCCAGTTTACTGCGGGCGGCAAGAGGATCTTTGTGTATGGAACATTCAGCAAAACTACGGTGTTGGATATTGAAGACGACAAAGCTCAAAAGATCCAGGAATTCGATTTTGGCCGAGAAAAAGTTGCGAACGAACTCGGCACACGTTTGGCATGCTACGAAAGCCATAAAAAATCGCTGAAGGTTTTTGAGGTGGATTCGGGACGAACGATACTTGAGTTGACTAAACCGTTTTATGCCAATGAACGTGTTGAAGAAATCTACTTGAACCGCTCTGGAACTCAGCTGGTCGCAGTTCAGGGGACGCGCGTTGTTTTGGTCGACGTTGAAAAAGGTGAAGTCATTCAAACCGCTCAATTTGGCGAGAAAAACACTCGGAATGAACTTTCTTCTTGCGGCCGATATATAACCAATTCCCGTAGTAAATCTGTCTTTGAACTCAGGTCAGGAAAACAGATCTGCCGATTGCCTAATTCAGCCAAGGATATCTTCGTCACACCAGATGGAAAATGGGTCATCTATTTCGAGCAGAAGAGGATGCAGTTCAGGTCGTTACAGGGCAGCGCGAGTTTCAACGTAGCGATCCCTACAGATCATTTCCACTCGGTTGCGGTAGAGTTTGCTTCGTCCAATGGCCGAGTAATCCTTGCCGAAGTATTTTCCAAAGCGTTTTACGCGTTGGAGTATCATCTTGGCGAACAAACCTCGACAACAGAAAGTATCAAGCCTAAGTAGGATGCCTTAAATGGAATGGATATTTGCGTTACTCGCTTTGACTGCGATGGAGATCGTACTGGGCATCGATAACATTGTGTTTATCACGATTGTGTCGGGAAAGCTTCCTGTTGAGCAACAGCCGCTGGCGCGGCGTTTGGGGCTAGCCTTGGCGCTGGGAACGCGTTTGCTGTTGTTGTTCGCGTTGTTCTACGTCGTTCATGGTGACGCGTTCGAGAAACCGGTGTTTGAATTGACGCAAATTGGTATCCCCGAATCGCTGGTCGAGAGGATGAGCGTTGGAGAATCGGTTTCCGAACACAGCCATGTTCCGGCCGACATTCAAAAAGAGATTGACCAAGAGCACTTCGAAGCGGTTAACGGGGTGTCATGGAAAGACCTGATTCTGTTTCTCGGTGGATTGTTTTTGGTTGGCAAAAGCGTTTATGAAATCCACGATGAGTTTGGGCACACTGAAGAACATGTTGTCACGCCATCGAAGTCTCTGTTTGTTGGAGTACTGATTCAGATCGCGTTACTTGATATTGTCTTTTCGCTTGACAGTGTGATCACGGCGGTCGGGATGGTGGAGCAACTTGAGGTTATGGTCGTGGCTATCATATTGGCGGTGATCGTAATGTTGGTCTTCGCCGAGCCGGTCAGCCGGTTTGTGGAATCCCATCCGACATTGAAAATTCTGGCGCTGAGCTTCCTGATTTTGATTGGCGTGATGTTGGTGGCCGAAGGCGTTGGGGCTCACATGGACAAGGGGTATATTTATTTTGCGATGTTCTTCGCTTTGATCGTGGAAGTGCTCAACATCGCTCTCAGGAGAAAAGTTCCTGATAAAAGTGCTCATGCGAGCTAAAAGTTAAAACGGTTTGGCTGGAAAACGCGTATAAAATATTGTTAGTTTGTGGGAAGCCTGAATTTTGGCAGCATAAGTAGTGGATGGGGCTACAAGTCTTTTCTGATGGGAACGTTGCAGGACTCGTGACCTCCCTCGTCCACTACTTTAAAGCTGCAGGACTTCGACCTGGTTTACTACCAACGGAATTGATTCAAACGCGTCTCAAAACAATCAGAAATGTTGATCTCACTCAAAAAAATTTCGAGCCCAATCCAGCGGCTTGCAGCAATGTGTGCTCTGGCGGTTTGGTTTGCGTTCGCATTCTGTTTTCAGATTCAAAGTTCCACGGCTCAGAAAAGCGATATCAAGTTTCGCGAGTTTGATCGGAACATGGTTCACTCCCCTCGGGAATTGGCCCGAGATTTAAAGTATCTTTTCTTCGACGATAAGAAGAATCCACTTGCTGACATCGATCCTGAAAAGCTGAAAAAGTTGCGGGAACTTGGCACGGAGTTTCTCAAGAACCTGAGCGACGAAGAGAAGAAGCAAGCTCAGGAGTTTGCTGAAAAATTTTTGAAAGACAAAGGCCTCGATTCTCCTGAGGGAAAGCTGTTGATGGACAGTCTTGGGGTTTCGCCTGAGATGCAATCGGAGCTCGCGAAGGAGTTTGGTGAAGAAGACTTTGCCGATATGGAGCGATTTCGAGACTTGTTAAAAGGCGACGGTCGTTCTTCGAAGGATCAAAGCAAGGGAGCCACTGGCAATTCTGGTCAGAATCGAACTCCAGAATCTTCATCTGGAAATTCTAGGTTGCCGGGAAGTTCGAGCGCTCGACCTGAAATTGCTAACAAAGCGAAACCGGGTGACTCGAGGTTAGGCGACGGTAAGATGGCCGGCGGTTCAAAGCCTGGAACTAACGACCCAAATAAAATTCCTCCTGATCTTTTTGAGTCATTGCCCAATGAGTTGGATCGTTTGAAAGGAAAGTCGCCAGACAGGCTTGGTGGTGAACTGAGCGAAAACGGGAAGAGAAACCCAAGCGGAAAAAACTCACGAGATTCTGAGTCCAATGGTGGAATCCCGGGCGGCGATATCGAGCAGGCGATTGGTGACCCGACCAAACCGGGCCAACTTCCTCCGAATGCGTCAAACGATTCGGGGCACGATATCCCGAATCGCGGCAAGCGTGGACAGGGTAAATCGGAGGTTGAGTCGCAAGCCAATGGCTCGGGAAGTGACGGACCCGATGCCGCCGAGAAAGGTTTGGCCGGAAAGGATGGCAGTTCTGTTGATCAAGAGATTGAAGGGCGCAACGATCTTGATGTCGATAAACGCATGGCTGAAATTTTGGCTGAGCTGAACAACAAAAAACGATCGAGTGAAAAGAAGTTATCAAAATCTCCGGGGAGCAATCCCAAGGAGATGGTGGGTGATGCTCAGGCGAAACAAGGCCTTGATGAGACGTTCAAGTCCTGGATTCAAATGGAGGCGATCAAAAAAAGGATTCGTGAGTATCAGCAAAAGGGTGGACCTTCGGATTTTCAGCGACGTTCGCTTGAGTCTGCATTCAAAAGAGGCTTTAAGGGACTTGGAGATTCGCTGGGTGACACGCTTGGCGAGGGAACTAAAGACGGGCTTTCCAAATCAGAATTTAAAGACAAGTTTGACCGGGTTTTGTTCGACGCTGCCAGAGACAGCGCAGATTTGGAGCAAGGAGCGGATGAAGATTCTGATGGAGTCGGGGGCGCGGTAGGCAGTACGCTTGATGGCATATTGGACCGAGTCTCCAAAGCCGCGAAGGATCGGCAGGAGCGAAAGCAAGAACAGCGGAGACAGACAGCAGCCCAGAACCATCTCAAACAAATCCCTTTGACCAATGATGATCCCTTTGGTGGTGATTCCTTTGGTGGTGATCCTTTTGGAATAGACGATCTTTCCTCTGATGGCTTCGGTACTGATGCGCTGGGAAGCGCTGCTGATATGCTTGAGAACATCCCCGAACTACCGGCATTTGATCCTCAGAAGATTTTGATTTTTGCAGCAATTGTCGCGGCGGTAATATTGTTGTTGTATTTCCTGGTGCGAAACTACACGGTTGGGTCGTCCGGTAGCGCCGCCCGAAAATTCGGCCGTTCATTCCAGGCCGCCAAGATTCGTTCGCCCAAGGATCTTGTTGAAGCGGTTGACTACTTTATCGTTCAAAAGTTCGGCAACCGAGCTCGGTGGTGGAACGCGAGGCACGCTCAGGAGATGCTCTGCGCTGGAGCACCTGGCTACAGCGCCAAGATTTCCGATTTGCTTAAAGACTACGTTCGAGCTCGGTACATGCGGCCAGATTTGACGCTTTCGGCTCAGCAGCAGTTGAGTTACAAAAATACGTTACGGGAACTTTCAAAAGAGGTTCCAGCAGAGCAACAAATGCCGGCAGATGCCAGCTTGGACGAAGGTTAGGCGGATGTTGTTAGCGAACTCCATGCACAGCGGGAAGTCCTTCTTAGGATACTTTTGGAAGCTTCCTGTTCTTTGTCTGTTGGTGACCGTCACTTCAGCTTCGTCGTTGACTGCTCAGTCGGTTGAAAATGAGTCTGCTGATGATCGCTTTGCATCCAAGCTGAACATCTCGGAGGCACAGTGGAAGCGTGGATTTCACGGGTTCAACCTGATTTGTATGGGGGTTGATCTGGATCATCAAACGCTGACTCGCTGGCGGCGAATCCCGGCCAAGGATAAAGTTCTGGTGATGATGGGGAATCTGAATGCAAACCTCTTGCGCCGCAATCCGATCGACTTGGATTTTTATCTGAACAATGGCGGTTCAGTTTTGATTGCGTCTGACTCCCCGCACACACTATTCCCCGAGTTCTTTGGTGCGGGCGTCCCGGTCAGCCGCGCACTGGGCAGGCGTGGAATTCAATTTGTTACGTCCGCCGGCGTTATGGCTGAAAAGCTAGAAGATTCTTTCGCAGGTCAGTTTCACGATTGCCCTGTGGTGACCAAAATTGAGACACCGATTCCATTGCTCGCTGGTGTTGATTCGCTGGTGACCAACCGGCCCGGTGTGATCCAAGTTGGCGCCAATACACAATGGAAAGGACTTGCTTATCTTCCGCCCTTGCATCCTGTGGTAAATCGCTTGGTTGATTCGCGTTTTGGAAACCTGTTTTCGATTGCAGGTGAAAACGCCTCGGGAGGCAAGCTGGTTTGCTTTGCTGATCATTCGATGTTTACCAATCAAATGTTGATGCACGGTGACAACGCGCGTGCTGCCAAGCAATGCCTGGAGTGGTTGAGCGGCGAAGATCGAAAAAAGGTTTTGGTGCTGGTTGACGGTGTTGCTCAATCGGAAGTCAATCCGGCTGACTTGAATGTTGAACTGCCTCAACCAACCAGCGAAGAAGTCGTCGATGCGTTGAAGGACTTACCTCCCTCAGCGATGCTGGATTTCGGAAACGCGGTGCTTGGCGTTGTCGAAGAAGAAAATATGATCAATGAGTTTATCAATGCTCAGATGGATAGCTTTCGGCCTCAGCAGATTCGACGTTTTTGGATTTTCGTAATGTTTGCGATCGCATGCCTGTTTGCGGTCATAACATACACCTGGCAAAAAAAGCTTCGCCGCAGAACGATCAGCGACATTGCGAACATCAAAGCCCTCGAAAATCGAAAGGCAGCCAAACGACTTAAGAAGCTCGAGTCCAATCAATCAAAGGCGTGCTTCGAGCGGCAAATGGCTGTCTTGGCGATGCTTGACTCGTTCTGTCTTGATTTTACCAATCGCCGATTTGAGGACCTGCCCAGTTTCCCTGAAGGTGTCTCGGTTGGAGATGACGAACATGGAGTCGGGATAAAGTCAGCAATGAAGATGATTGGCTCGGACTATCGTAGCCAACCCAGAGACTTTTGGAATGAGAAAAGACTCTTGGCCGTTGAAGGAGCGGTTGCTCATTGGCGGGCCTATTTTGAATCGGGCATGTCCAAAACATTGATCGGGAGTTCGCAACGAAGCGATCTACCACTTTAGTTTCGCGGTTATTCCGATTTGTAGAGGGTGACGAACGGCAGCGACGATTGGGAAAACCTTGATGGAGTTTGCCATCGGTTTTTTATTTCAACGTCACAAACCGCGATCGCGTTTGTATCGAGTTGATGTTCACTATGAAGTTCTGACCTTGAGACGGACGCCGCCACTCTAAGTCTGTCCCCACCTAAGTCTGTCCCCACCTAGGCTGTCCCCATCTAAGCTGTTCCCACCTAAGTCTGTCCCCGCCTAAGCCTTTTGCCACCGAAGTCTGTCCCCACATGAACCTGAGGCTGGCTTATGGGGATCAAAAAATAAACTGCTGGAGATCTATCACAAAAAAACGACTTGGAATTAAATATCATTTAGATTGAGGCAATCGACGGCCGCAAAAAATCATCCACAAAGTACCGGCGAACAATATGAATTCCAGACTCAATTCACTAACTCAGCATAAGCTGGCGAACGTGGTTGCCTATGCCGTTGTAGCGACAGGTCTCGTCAAAGCCTCAACAATTCGGTCGGACCTTGACTCGTGGATCAAGTCTGCCCAAACTGAGGCTTTTGGGGATTTCCTGGTAGCGACCAAACGGATCGACAAGCAGGAGCTGGCTGCGATCATGACGATTGCAGACCGAACCTCTACGCAGACGCCCGAAACGATTCAGGAAGAAATCTCGGCATGGCTGCGAGGTGAAGTTTCACGGGGGCCAACTCGGTTACTCGAAACCAGAGCGGAAGAAGATAATTATTTACTGACGAGCTCACCAAGAAAATCGCCCCACACTAACGGAGCTGAAAACAACGAAAGTGCTGGGCGATTCACGATCGTTTCGCCTCACCGTGCGGGTGGTCTGGGCGAAGTATTCATTGCGCAAGACACTCAATTCAACCGGCAAGTCGCGTTGAAACGAATCAAATCTCAGTTTGCCGAAAAACCACAATTTTGCAATCGTTTTTTGGTCGAAGCGGAGGTGACAGGCGGTTTGGAGCATCCTGGCATCGTTCCCGTCTACGGTCTGGGGCAGTCTGAGGACGGAACGCCATATTACGCGATGAAATTCGTTCAAGGGCAAAGTCTTGGGGACGCGCTCAAATCGTTTTTCGCCAACCCCAACTGCAATCTGAATTCGATCGAGTTTCGAAAACTACTTCGACGATTTGCAACCGTCTGCTATACGATTCATTACAGCCACAGTCGTGGGATTTTGCATCGTGACATCAAGCCCGACAACATCATGCTTGGGGACTTTGATGAAACGCTGGTGGTCGACTGGGGTATCGCTAAAGTTATCGGGAGTAAAGTGGCTGGAAAAATTAAACTGCCCAAGTCCGAGTTGCTCTATCCGGCTTCGAAAGATCGTAAGGACAACACACAGCTTGGACAGGTAGTTGGAACTCCAGGTTACATGAGCGGCGAGCAGGCACTGGGCTGGCACGATTCTTTGGCCCCCCAGAGTGATGTGTTCAGTTTGGGGGCGACGTTGTACGCAATGCTGGTTGGGCGACCCCCGTTTGGCGGTCGAAGTTTCGACGAGATACTTCAAAATACAATCGCTGGCAACTTCGAAACACCGCGCCAGATAAATTCAAGCGTCCCTAAATCGTTGGAGGCGATTTGCCTCAAGGCAATGCGAAGCACCAAGTCTGCGCGGTACCCAACCGCGCTTGCGATGGCCGAAGATATCGAGGCGTACCTTGCCGATGAGCGAGTATCGGCCTGGCAAGAGCCCTTCTCGGTTCTTGCACGTCGTTGGATGAGGAAACACAAAACAGCCGTCACGACAGGGGGAGCGGGCCTGATATTGCTGACCGTCGGTGCCGTCGTTGCGACAGCGCTATTGGCTTCAGCAAATACTCGCGAGGCTGCTGCAAGAGAAAAAGCGACTGGCAACTTCATCATTGCAAAATCGGTCGTGGATGACTTTTTGAAACAGCTCGCCGAGGACCCGAGGCTTGAGTTAGCTTCTTTGGAAGGCTTGACTTCGGAGATGCTGACCAAAGCAGAAAACCTGCAAGATGCACTGGGAAAACAAAACCAGGATGGGTTTTCCTTTGATGTCGATCGTGCTGACACCGAACAACGTATCGCAGCAGTTGCTTCCAAACTTGGGCAGACTGACAAAGCAATCAAACATCTCGAGAGTGCCCGCAATTTGCTGACGCCACATCTGGACGACACGGAAGATGCAGCGCGAGCGCGAGAATTGATGACACAAGTGATGCTGGATTATGGCGGCGCATTGGACAAAGTTGGCAAAGCCGAACAGAGTATAGCCGTCCATGAGGATGCTCTTAAGCTCGCAGAGAAACGAATCCTCGCGAAAACAGATCCGTCATCTGCACTGATCGGAAAAATCCTGCACTTAACAAACAAGGATATTGCGCAACGAAGCATCAATGATCTGGCTGGTCAATCAAAATCACGTGAGCAGTTATGGCAAGCAGTCAAACTGTTTTTTGAACTTCCCCACGAGCAAGCAAAAATCCATCAAGTCGAAGTCGCTCGGACGGTTCTAAACAAAGTCGCACTTAGCGAGCAGGAACGCGACAAATATCAGGAAGTCCGTTTGAAGTGCGTAGCCTTGCTGGAGGAGTCCATTAAATCTGAGGCAGACGATACGCTATCGGACATTCGAACCAAGGCTGAAGACGGCACCGCGTTGGCGTCTGCATATGCCACGATGGATAAAAAAAAGAAGTCCTATGAGGTTGGTATGGCGGCAGCCGATCGATGGTATGAGCTGGCAGGCAAAACACCTAATGTCGTGTCATGCAGGCGGAATTTTCTGTGGTCAATGTACAATGCATTTATTACTCAGAACGAGTATGAGTTCAGTGCGCAAAATGCAGAGAAAGGCCTGGCAACGAAACTTGAACTCAAGCAAATCAAGGAAATGTACGAGCGGTCAGCCGAGATGTTCCTGCCTTTTGAAAAGGAAAATGCAGGCAACAATGTCGGAGTCGTTATAATCTATGCGCATTTGCTGAGCAATTTTGCAAGATACCTTGAGCTACATAACTACGATCCTCCCCTTGTTGAAGAATTGCTTGATCGGGCGATTGAGCTTCAGGAAAAATTTGACGTAAAGACCAATAAAAATGCCCTGCTGGTTCGTAACGAAATCATGAGAACCGCCGGGATTCACTATATGACCACAGGCCAGAAAGCAAAGGGGCGTGATGTTTTTGAACGCCAGGCCAAGGCGCTGGAGAAAACTCTCAGTGAAGATTCCAGTAACTTTGTGACCCACCGCCAACTCTATGACTTGAGAATTGTTAGCATGATTCTTGAAGGCGCGATGTCTGCTGATGCCACGCCAGAAGCTCGCGCAAGAGTTCTGGAGTTGGGGCAAAAAGCCGAAGCTGCCATCCTTGCGATCCCTGTTGATGTCCGTGATGCTCAAGCTCAACAAGTCCTCGGAATGTACTCTCGTGTAACCGCAATGCAGCATGATTTTTTTGAGACCGTTGGTCAAACGGAGGACGCCCAGGCTTCATTGGACAAAGGCGTTAAAGAACTGCTTGACAAAGATGTAGAGATGGACCTTTTGGGGCCGGTGGTTTGGGTCGCTGAAATGGCTTCGATGTCGGTCAACAAGTCGCTCGATAAATCAGATTACAAAACACCAATTCCCGTGTTGGATTATCTGCTTGCAAAAGTAAATTTGGCTCCAAACGCAAGAGTCTTTGCGCTTGCGAGTCGAGCAAAATGCCACGCTCAACTTGGACGGCCTGACCTGGCCGAAGTTGATTGTCGATCGGCAATGTCAATCGCCAGTCGAGCTTTGGTTGATAATCGGTTGAGGCATGCCGTTTCTTCCTTGTATGTGGCGGAGTCAATTGAGGCCAAGCGAGACAAAAAGGATGAGGACCGTGAAAAAGTCAAATTCTTCGACGACTATGCACGTGACTTTCTTCTGAAGCAATTTAATTCAGGGTTGTTCGAAGATGAGAGCTTTCTTGACTTCCTTCTCGACATGCCCTATCGTCTCAATAAAGATTCAGAATTGAAGCCCCTCGTTCGGCTATTAGAAAAGTATCGAGGAAAAAAGATACTGAATAGTTTTTTGCCACAGCTTCCTCGATTCTAATTCCAGTTAGCTTTTTCGCTGAACTAAAATTGCACCTCACTGAATTCGAATCGCTCGATCAGATCAGGTTTCGAAATGTTCTTATTCGTTCAGTTTATTAGATCCCGAATACGGTTCGCGATTTCTGCGTTTCTTCACACTAAAAATTCAGTTGATTCCATTGTCTGTTGAAACGATGATGGTTTAATACGAATTTTCGACAGATAACCATCAGAGGAAACTGGTGAACGACGAACAAGAATTCTCACCGAGGCTGGATATGATCGAGACGGAATGGAGCATGTTTCGTAAAGCCCATCAAAGTGCCGTTTCGACAAGCGGTAGTGCTCGAAATGCGCTTGTTCTTCGCTACGCACCAGCAATTCGTAGTTATGTTCATGCGATTACTCGCAGTGACACTGACGCGGATGAACTGTCACAGGAAGTGATCATCCGGCTTTTAAAAGGCGACTTTGGCGGAGCGGACCCAAACCGTGGTCGGTTTCGCGATTTGTTAAAGGTAGCCGTAAAAAACATGACGCGCAACCATTGGGCAAAACAGAATCGCCGCAATATAGTGGACTTGGATCCAGAACTAGTAGACAGTGTAGAAGTTGAAGAGCCGGATTCCGCCTGGAATGACGTTTGGCAACAAAATGTACTTGGGATCGCTTGGTCAAGGCTGGAATCGTTCCAAGAGCAAAACGAAGGCAGCGTTTTGTTTAGTGCTTTGCAGTTTCGGGCTGATCACCCCGACGCCGACTCTCCAGCACTTGCCGAGATGATCTCCAAAGAGCATGACCGAGAAGTTTCCGCAGCCACATTTCGTCAGCAACTCCGCCGCGCACGTGTCAGATTTGCCGAGTACATTGTTGAGGAAGTCGCCAATGGAATCGATTCGTTTAAGCCAGAACGAGTCTATGAGGAGCTAATCTCGATTGGTTTGTTTGAACATGTCAAAGATGTGATGCCTAGCGATTGGGCAACATCAAGCTGACACCCAACTAAGAGCCTATCCTAAAACTTTCGGCGTAAAATCCTAATCCGACGCGTGAGCGAGGGAATTCGTGGGATCGTCCCTCGCTCACTAGGATTTTGCATCAAGCTATGCAAGCCGTTTATAATAAAGGCTTTAGCCAGCAGGATACGATTCCGGCAAAAGCCGGTACTACAAGCATCGAGTTCGAGTTGATGCAAAATCCTATCACGCTTCGGGTTTTGATGTTCTGGGATAGGCTCTAAGTGTAATTTTTTGTAGAGTTTCAGTAGGCACTCCTTGAAAATGCTTTGGGCAGTTCGGCGAATGTTAGCTTCTTAGTAGAATGCGAAAACCGGCTGTGATGATTTAAGGTTGCTCGCCAGCGTTTTTTGAATACTCGTCCTCAGACTATCCAAATTGATTTCCAGATGCGTTGGTGCCTCGAAATCCGCCGCCGGAAGGGCGTCTTGCTTCAAGACTATTCCATTTTGTTCGATTGCCCCTATTATCCAGAAATCGATTGGTACCGAATACGCCTTCATTGTTGCAAAAGGAAGTTCGAAATATCCGTTGTTACCAAAATCGGGGCCATAGCTGTTCCTGACAATCCAATTGCGCGAATGCAAATCGTAGCCAACGAGTAACATCGCGTGCCCTGGGCCGCTCGCTTTTACAACTGGGCCAGGCATTGGCATGATGCCGGTTTGATCGGCAACTGTATAGAATTCGGATGGAATTCGCGTCCCGAAAACGACTGGAATTCCTTCAGCCAACGCCGTTAAGGCAGAACCCCCCAAAGGAGCACGACCATATTGGATTGCTAGATGTTTTTTCGCGTCCGCATATGCAGCCGGCGACGGACACATACGGCGCAATCGCGGATCGAAAGGCCACAGCTGTTCCTCGCATGCGCCATAGGCAAGGACCGACGCCATTACGTGGTGAATGTAGCTTCCGCAATCATAGTTTTCTTGGTCAATCAGCTTGCGGGCGTTGTAGTAAACGAACATTCGAGAAAGGCCAGTAAGATTCAACCCAGTCCGGCGTTGGTAGTATTCCAAAGCACTGACAATCGCATTGGCGGTACAAGAATTCGTTTGTCGTTGGTCTTCAACCGGTGAGCAGAACGGGCGCAAATCAACTTGGGACGGAAGCGTTGCTGTAGAATGGCTCAGTACCAATGGGGCTGCCACAGCGGTGTCTTCAAACAAGCAGCCTTCGAGCGGACGATTGTTCCAATTATTCATCATGTTTCCTGTTCTATGCGATTCCGTACCGTTGGATTGAAACGCTTGAGAGTGCGAAGCATTTCCTGATTGAGTTAGAAGCCGGCGTCAAAGCCAGAGGGCGTATAGTTTTGGTACCCTTGCTGTGGAGAGTTTTGAAATCCTTACGGCGGAATAGATTCCTGGTCGCCCCATGGTTGCATTTGGCCATGCTCCCTATCCGAGTCAAAATCCGTTGGAGTGTCTGGGTCGATGATTAGGACGATCACGATCAACATTACGAAACCAGCCAATAACATGAGGCAAGCCCGGGCAATCACACTGATAATCTTTGCCGGATTTGACCACCCAGCGTTTGCGAACAACTGAAGTTGCGGCTGATTCGTGTTTTCCTTGGTTTCGAAAGATATTGTGTTGAGGCGTGAAGCGTATTCCTCAGCAGATTGCAGTCGATTTGCAGGTCGGCTAGAGAGCCCTTGTTCAATCAATTGATCAACAAGTAGCGGCACATCGGTTCGTCCAGTTGAAGGAGGTTGCTGAAGTTCGGTAGGCAAAACGTCTACCAATAGCTCGTAAAATATTACTGACAAAGCGTAGAGGTCTGCAGAGGGACCAGCCACCTCGGCGCTGGTGAACTGTTCCGGTGCCATGTATCTCGTGGTACCCATCGGCCCAGTCGATAAGATGTCCGATCGAATAGCTCGCGCGATCCCAAAATCGAGAATTTTGACTTGAACACTGTGTTCGGTGTCGGTTGTTACAATAATGTTTTCTGGTTTTAAATCGCGATGAATCACGCCTGCTTCATGAGCGGCTGAAAGCCCGGCGAGCAGTTGCTCAATGATTTGACGAACTTTGTTCATCGGCACGCTGACAGAAACTTCTTTCCAGGTATTGTGCCACTGGCGAAGTGATTGCCCTTGGAGGTACTCCATTGTGATGAACGGTTGCCCCCGCGATTCGTTGACATCGTACACGGCAACAACATTTTTGTGGCTTATATCGCGAGTGGTGAGGCATTCTTGCTTAAGCCGTTCAACTGACTGGTCCCCGCGGGCTCGACCGGGGTGAATTAGTTTCAATGCCACCGTTTGCTGGTTCTGGTTATCTATTGCCCGATAAACAACTCCCATGCCCCCTGAACCGATTTTTTCTTCGATGGTGTATCGATCCGCAAACAGTACTTCAGCTTCCAAAGCGTGATCCAGTCGTGGGTCACGAGTTGTTTTCGAAGGGTCTAAAGTCTGGAGCTCCCCGAACGTGTGCATCGCTGATTGGGAAGCATCAGTTCCTATCGCAACTCCACACCTGGGACAGCAAGCCGCATCGGCCGGCCAAGCTGTCTGACATTGGACGCAGCAAGTTGAGGAACCGTTTTGTTGATCGAGAGTCTTCATTTGACTGTTCTGCTGGTATCAGGAATGTCCTTTATCTGCACCCAATACAGCCGCCGTTGGTGTTTGTGACGCTGTCTCAAATATTTTTTCAGTGCTTTTTGAGGCCAGAAAACACAGGAAAAACACTGGCGAAGTGAGGGAGCTATGGTTTTCGCGAAATAGTCACTGCGATGGCCTCTTGATGCTCGACCTCGACCAATAGTATTAGCCGGTCAAATCCCGCCTTGAGCGGACTCAATTGGTTGCCATGTTTCAGTTCGTGCGGCATTCGCTTGATTTGCCAGCTCAAGCATCGCCAGTTAGCTCAAAGAGGACTGGCTCGCGGGCAATCTGTTCAGGTTCCGTTCTCCGGAGATACGTGCTACCGGTGGCAACAATAAATCACAAGCAAAATTTCGCTTGTCGGCCCGCCACTGAAACCGTCTTTACTGTTAAACTTTAGATCTTTCCACTGCCTCGATCGTCTACGATGTCACAGTCTTTGCAGAAACTTACGATCACCGGTTTTTCTACCGCGCTGTTTTCGACTTGGTATTTTGTCGACGAGCTAAGCCTCCTGTTGGACTGTGGCGACGGTGCGTGCGCAGGTTTGCTGCAAAAGTCACGCAAAGTCAAACACGTATTTGTTTCGCATGCCGACCGGGACCATGTGGCGGGCTTGCTTCAGTTCAGCCAACTTAATTCTCGTCCGGGGCTTAAGATCTACTACCCGCGCGATTCGGGTTCATTTCCGGCTTTGGAGAATTTCACTGCCAAGTTTGATCCGCAGGTTTCAGGAGCTCAATGGATTCCTGTTGAAGGTGGCCAGGAGATTCCAATTCGCAACGATCTCGTCGTTCGAACGCTTGAGAATTCCCATATCAAAACTGATCAAGGTCAGGTCAAGAGTTTGAGTTTCTTTGTTGAGCATCGTGCCAGGAAACTTAAACCTGAGCTGGCTGGGAAATCGGGGGCGGAGATTGCGAAGCTTCGAAAAGATCTTGGCGAAAACGCAATTACTACTGCCCACTCGTCCTCGCTAATGGCTTATTCAGCCGATACGCCAATTGAAACTGACGGGAGGTACAATGATGTACACACCCTGATTCATGAAGCGACATTTTTACGCGACGAAGAAATCGAGACGGACAATCCGAGGCGAAACAAGCACAGTTCACTTGACCAGGTTTTGAAGATGGTAGCTGATTCAAATGTTCAGCGCTTGGTGTTGGGCCACTTTTCATCGCGATATGACAACGACGAGATTGATAAAGCGATCAGACGCGGCTGCGAGCATTTGAAAATCGAGATTCCAGTTTATCGTGTTCTACCCGGTTGGAAGGTCGTTGATATATTAGGACGTGAAAATATGAACAGATGTGGCTGAGGAAAACGTAGAACAGAAATGTAAGCCCATGTACGGGGATTTGGATGCGCTCAATGGCACAAGGCAGCTAAGCAAAAGCCATTGAGCGTCTGGCGATTTTGGGCTGATTGACGATAATTGAACTTTGAGAAGATGAAAAAGTAGTCTGAGGAACGTGTGAGTAATACTATTAACCTGCAAGCGATCGCCGAGGAAGCCAACGAGTTGCGAGTTTCGGCGCTCAAGAGTCTCAGTCGAAGTTTGATCGATCTTGAAGAGGTGATTGAGCAAGTTCTGATCGCGACGATGGCCCGAGGCCACGTGCTGCTCGAAGGCGTACCCGGGACGGCCAAGACAACGTTATGCCGAACATTGGCTGGAGCACTGGGACTGGATTTTCGGCGGATTCAGTTTACACCAGACCTCTTGCCGTCGGATGTCACTGGGACGCGTATTCTGGATCAATCCAAATCAAAGTTTGTGCTGCAAACCGGACCTATTTTCTGTCAGTTGTTGTTGGCAGACGAATTGAACCGAGCTCCTGCCCGGACTCAGTCGGCGCTGCTCGAAGCGATGCAGGAGAACCAGGTTACGATCGAAGGTGAGACGCTTCAGTTGCCCGATCCGTTTATTGTTTTGGCGACTCAAAATCCTGTTGAGCAGGAGGGTGTTTATCGCTTGCCTGAAGCCCAACTTGATCGCTTTATCTTTCGTGTCAACGTTGGCTATCCGGATCGAGACAGTGAAATTGAGCTATTGGAGTTGCAGGAATCTCCGCCGTCGGTTCAGCAGCAACTTTGCGAGCTGGAAAAGATCCTGCGGATTCAGAAAGCCGTTCCTGAAGTGTTCGGGAAACGCGAAATGAAAGAGTACGTTGTCGATTTGATTCGCGAGACTCGCAACCACCGAGATGTATTGTTGGGCGCCAGTCCGCGAGCGGGCATTTATCTCTTAAAAGCCGCTCGGGCTCGAGCAATTTTGCGCGGCAAAGACTTTTTCACTCACGAAGACGTTCAGGCGATCGCTCCTTCGGTGCTGGAGCATCGAGTGATTGTCCGTCCCGAGGCCGAGCTTTCCGGGCATTCGATTACCGAGATCATCAAAGAGATCGTTAAATCGGTGCCGATTCGGGGAGCCGAATAAGTCATGTTGACGGTTCGCAGTAGTTTGATTGTTGCGATTTCGGTGGCGCTGCTGGCGATCGCTATTCTGCAGTTTCATGAAGCCCTGGCTCTGATTTGCTTGTCGTTTTTGATTTGGATCCTGTTTGAATGGATCCTGTTTCAGCGGCTGATGTTTTCATCCCGTCGTCCCCTGCTCGACTGCGTTCGTAAAATCAACGATCAGGAGGACGAGACGGTGACAATGGTTGCCGATCAAATTTACAGAGTTCAAGTTACCGGTTGGCTGCCCCGCAAGACAGCAGGGTATCGATTGCTAATCAGTGATACAGTTCCTGATACGTTCGAGGTTGTCAAAGGCCAGCCTTACAAGGTGATCGATAGTTCCGGTAGTCGGGAGTTTCGCTTGGAGTATGAAGTGCGGACTCCGATTTGCGGGAAAATGGTGTTTCCTGGAATTCAAATAGAGTTATCCGACCACTGGGGATTCTTTCGGACCGAGCAGTTTGTGCCTTTGAATCAGAAGCCCACGGTGCTTCCGTTTCTCATTCGGCCACAGACGACCGTTTCGGTGCTTAAGCAAAATAATTTGCAACGACATATCGGCCACCATCGACACAAGAGTGCCGGAGTTAGTTCGGAGTTGCTTGGGATCCGTGATTATCGGGTTGGCGATCCGCCCAGAACGATTGCCTGGAAACCGACGGCTCGACTCGGAAAGCTGATGACGTGCGAGTTTGAAAACGAAGTACCAATTCGGGCGACTCTTCTGGTTGATTTGGGACCGTATCAATTTCAAGGCCGACCCGGTCCGTCTCCTGCTGACCGGGCAATCATGGCGACGGCATCGATTGCGAAACTCTTGCTGGCGGATCGAGACCCAGTTGCCGCAATTCTTCTTCGCAGTGAGTCGGCGATGCGGGTTGGACACGGCTCGGGTGAGCGTCAGTTGACCAAGATTCTTCAATATTTATTGTCTGCCTCGAATCCGAATCCGTCGCTGGATCATTTTGGTGTTGGAAGTCTGATCAAGATTATTTTTGAGAATTGTTCACGACGCTTTCCAAATCTTTTCGACGAACAGTTTAATACTGGCCCAGTTCGATGGAGACTCTTTGGAAGTCGGGCAGATGGAGAACGTCGTTTGCTGGCGGTTGTGCTTGAGCATCTGCTCGATCTTGAACCTGGTATGTCGACACGAATGCAGTACGACGATCGTGCGATGGCGGACGCGTGTATGCAATACGTTGATCGTTACGTTGTGGTTTCCAACGCGACCAGTGTTTCGTTTGACCAACCCTGGATAGATCCGGGCCGCTGGCGGACAGCGTCTCATGGCGGAACCAAAATGCTATGTGCCAATTTGTTGGACGCGAAGGCGCGAGCCAGTGACAATGAGCTTTTTGTGATGATTGCCCCTGAGCCGATCGATCAGGAAAGCTTGGAGTTGATCGAGAGTTCGGTTAAGACGGTGATTGCAGCCGGACATCGTGCTATTTTTGTTGCGCCCACGGTTCCTTCTCCCAACAATATGATACACGATCCAGTTGCGGCTCGAATTTTGGCGAGGGAAAACAGGGTCGATCTTTCCCATGCCGACAGCGAGTTAAAATGGCGTCTGGGTTCGCTTGGCGTTGCTTTCGCCAGACTCGAAGACCCCTCGCTAATGCAGATCATCGCTTCACAGATTGGGTTGTTGCAGTCTGGCAAGTCGAGGGGACGAGCTGTGGGGGTCAGGGGCTGATGCCAGAAAACGATACGAATAATATTGCCCCAGAGAAGCTATTGGCAGGCGACTCCGATCATCCAATTGGCGAGCAGCTGTTGGCCGACCGTGACGCTGGTTCTGGAAGTTTGTTTCGGTTAGCGCCAAACGTCACGTTGGTAGTATTGGTTTTTCTTGCGGCGGCGAAGGGGGTGCTTTGGCTTCAGTTGGAAACGGTCGACCGGTTTCGATTTTGGATGATCATTGGGTTTTTTGTGCTGATGGTTTGGCGGCGATCCTCCGCTTCGTTGGCTTATCTGTTTTTTATGTTGGCCACGGTGGTTGCTACCAAATCGTTTTATAACATTTCTTTTCGGGCTTGGGAGAGTCTGCACCAAATTCACGCTACTGACATTATGTCTACATTGCTTATGCTTGGATTTGCGGGAGCTTGTTTACGGTTTCTTGAGACGAAAAAGTACTGCTTGGGTGTCTTGTCAAAATTTGGCTGGGGGCGAGTAGGTTCAGGCGGAAAGAATTCTCGGGGAGTTCGTCGTAGGGAATTTCCTTCGCTGTTAGGTGGTCGCTGGTGGCTGATTCCTGTGTCGGTTGTGTCTGCGATAATGTTGTTGGAGTTTTTTCCGTTCGATCCTACGGCTGTGCAAAAGTACTGGGTCAAACCACGGCCAATGCGTCTGATCTTTCTGATTGGGGTGCTGTTTCTGGTTTGGTTTCTGGCTCGCAGCTTGTTTATGTTGATCATGCGGTGGAAGATGGATGTCGATCAGGCTGGTGTGCATACTCGTTCGATAATTGCGCGGCAGTTTTGGAGGGAGCATCGAGCGATCGAGTCGCGACGGGCGAAATCGATCTTGAAAAATCGGCGTTGAAGATGTCACGTTTCGAGACAATCGCTCCTGCGGTGTTCACGAAATTATCTGAGTCATTAGTGTTTTAACAAAGTTGGTTATCCGACAAACGAGATTGTTCATGTGGATTGGAATTCGAGAGTTCATTGGTTGGCTGTTGGTTCTTGTTGGGCTGGCGTTGATTGGGTTGCTGGTCGCGTTGGCGATTAAGCGCAACGTCCTCGAAGCGATGGCTCTGTCGATTCCTGCGACGGTTGTATTCCGCTCGGGGATCGGCCTGGTAAGAATGTCAGCCGCGGCTCGAGTAGCGACGCGATTGAGTAAGAACAAACCGGTTTGATTGGTTGTTCGGGGAACTGGCTGGAAGTGACTGGCGTTGGTCACCGCGAAGCCCTGGCAGCATGTAGCTGCGGGCGCAATGAAAGATCTCTGTCCCCCTCCCTCTG
>CAYSQZ010000056.1:0-23813 GCA_964433035.1 uncultured Pirellulaceae bacterium
TGAGGGAGGGTAAATATCAAAAACAGCTTTGCCGCGTCAATGAATAAATTACATGATCTGTAATTTTTTGCTTTTTTACGCGTGTCATCCCGCTGAGTTTTGCAAACAGCGCGCATCAACACGCACAGTTGGAATTCCCGTTCTCAATTCTTCGGCAAGCCAGTCTGCATTCTTTTATAAAAAATTCAGATTATCCAATTGGCGAAGCATTTGCCTTCATCTGTGTGAAAGCTCATGAAACTTGACGCTAGCTCTTCAAGCTGAGCGTTTTATAAATTTACCGTCTGCTTGCAGCTGCTTGCGGGAGCGTCGGACGTGAAGCGGTCGAGGCAAGCGGAGCACATCACCCCTTCCCTATCAAAGCAATTTCATCGTCTTTTCTCCCTCTCCCAATCTTGGCCAATCTTGGGAGGTGACTTTGTTTCAAAGCATGGGGAGCGAAAGGCGACTTTGGGGAGCGCGATTTCAGATCGCAACCATAAGCTACGCTGCTTGAGGTAGTTGATTCAACTGGTCGGCGGTGATTTCTCCAACGACTTCAATTTTTGCGTTATCCAGTTCTCGGCTGCCAAGCACAAACAACCCTTCGGCGTGATCAAACGCCAACTCAGCAATCACCGGGCGAATCGATTGGTCAACCAACGCGATCGGCTGCAACGACGACGCGATCATCTGCCTGGCGGCGTCCTGAATCGCCAATGCTAAACTTTCAATGATTTGCCGAGGCAAGCCCAGTCGGATCTCATCACGATCCCGTTCCCACGCTAAAGCGATACGGTCCTGCAAATCCTGGGAAATGGTGAACAACGGAATCGGTTTGTTTTCATCGCCAGCCAAGCCCGCTGAAATATGGCGTGCCAGACGGATGCGAACTTTTTCGGTCAAGTCCCAACGGTTGGTCGTCTCAGCTGCGTTGTCGCCAAGGGTTTCGAGAATCAAATCCAGCGGGCGAATTGAGATCCCTTCTTCGACAAGCTTCTTGAGCACCTGTTGGACTTTCGATAGCGACATGACGTCAGGAATGAGTTCATCAACCACCGCTGGAGAACTTTTGCGAGCTTCATCGATCAGTTGTTTTGTTGCATCTCGGGTTAGCAGTGATGAAGCGTTTTCTGTCGCTGCCAACTTCAACTGATTGGCAATCGCATCGGTTGGCGTGGAGACGTGATATCCAGCCTGAACTGCCGATTGCGTTGAAGCTGGGTCGATCCAATAAGCCGGTGAATGAGTCAGCTGATCATCTGCAAGCCCCAATACAACTCCGTCTGCTAACGGGCCAACTGCGCCGCCCTGATCGATTGCCAAAAGACAATCGGGACGGATTTCTCCACGTTCAACGATGTTGCCCTGGATGCGAATTCGAAATTGATGCTGGTCGAGCTTCAGGTTGTCTCGAATTCGAATTTTGGGCAGGATGACACCCATTTCAGCAGCCAGGTCTTTGCGGACTTGTGTGATCGTGCTCAGTAAAACGCCACCCTGTCGCGAGTCGGCCAATCGAATCAGCCCGACGCCAAGTTCCATCTCCAAAATATCGTTGCTTAGCAGTTTTTCGAGCGAAACCTCGGTCGGTTTGGCCGGAGCTGGTTTGGGGGAGTTGCTTGCCGACTGTGCCTGTCGCTTGGATTCGTTCTGATTCATCAGATAAGCCGCCGCCAGGAGCGTAAAAGCGATCAGCAGCAGTGGAATCTTGGGGAGTTCGGTCAGCACCAGCATCCCCAGAAATACGGCAGTGAAGACCAGAACGATGGGCCGCGAAAAGACTTGAGATACCGCTTCACGAGGTAAATCAGTTCTTTGGGTACTGCGAGTTACCAAAAGGCCCGCTGCCATCGCAATCAGTAAGGCAGGCAGTTGGCTCACCAGACCGTCGCCGATCGTTAACTTGGTAAAGGTCTCGGTCGCTTGTCCCAGTGACATCGAGGTTGATAGTCCGATTGCCAATCCGCCCACAATGTTGATCAGCGTAATCATGATTCCGGCGATCGCGTCACCCCTGACGAACTTGCTGGCACCATCCATCGATCCGTAAAAGTCCGAATGGGCGACGGTTTCGGCGCGGAGCTTTTTCGCTTGACTGCTATCGATTGTTCCAGAATTCAAATCCGCGTCGATGGCCATTTGCCGGCCTGGCATCCCATCGAGCGCAAACCTGGCGGAGACTTCACTGATGCGAGTTGCACCCTTGGTGATTACGACGAACTGAATCACGACGATGATCGAAAAGATGACGATACCCACAGCGATATTGTCGCCGGTGACGAATTGGGAAAAGCTTTGAATCACACCTCCGGCAGCGGCTTCATTGTCGATCGCTCCCCGCGTCAAAATCAAACGCGTCGTTCCCACGTTCAACGCCAGCCGGGCCAGCGTCGTGCCCAATAGCAGCGAGGGGAAAATGCTAAGCTCCAAAGGAGATTTGACATAAATGGTGGTCAGGAGAATTACAATCGCTACGGCGATGTTGGCTGCCAGCAAGATGTCCATTAAGGCCGCAGGAAGCGGCACGAAAATCACCATCAAGCACGCCATGATCCCGATTGGAAGCAAAAAATCGGGGAATCGTTTTGTCAAATTCATACTGATCAATCACTGAAGCGCAGGAAGAAATCCGGGGGTCCGGTTCGAACTTGAGCAAACGTTAGGAAAATCTGTAAAAATTTTCCAGATCATTGCTATCTCCCGGCGGCCGCAAAATCCAAGCGGTTCCAAAGTGATTGCACTTTGAGCATGCTGTAGCAGTTTCAAAAACCGATCTTGCCTGATCTGGGCTCGAAACTAGAATCGCCGAAGTTTTTAATCCGGTTTTAGCCCAGCCATAGAAGCCCAGCCAAAGATCGATTTGTCAGAAACGAGCTGAAAACCTTCAGTTCACTCAAGGAGACACAAGATGTTGCAAGCGACATGGAAGTTGCGTTTAAAAATTCAATTGATGGCGATCGGTACACTTGTTTGGATAAGCCAAACAGCTTTTGGGCAGGAGGAAACGCTCCTTAACAAAGCAGAAATGGATGAACATGCGACTGGAATCATCAACACGATTTCAGAAGCCGTCAAAGGCAATGAAGTAGCCCGAAACGATTTGATCGAAATGGCTGGCAACGCGACGTTCGTGTTGGCGTTGTTGTTTATCGCGTACATCGTCGCTTCGGCGATTGGTCGTTCGATTGGCGGCATCGTGACCAAGAAGGTTGACGTGACGCTGGGTAAATTTTTGTCCAAGGCGATCCGCAATGTGATTATGCTGATCGTGGCTATGGTTGCATTGGAGCAAGTCGGCGTTGACGTTACTGCGTTTGCAGCGGTTTTGGCTGCTGCCGGCTTTGCTGTAGGTATGGCACTTCAGGGCACGCTGCAGAATTTTGCTGCCGGGATCATGTTGCTACTGTTCCGCCCGTTCAAAGTTGACGACTTTATCGTTGTCGCTGGCACTGAAGGGACGGTCGAAGAGATTGATTTGTTTACCACCCGGCTTAATGCTTTGGACAACCGTCACTTGATTATTCCCAACGGCGAAATTTTTGGAGCGAAGCTGGAAAACTATAGTCGCAACGCATTGCGAAGAGTTGATGTAAACGTTGGTGCGGCCTACAACGCCGATCTTGATGTGACGCGGAACGCCCTCGAGCGAGCCGCCGAAGCGGTCAGTTCGGCGTTCATTTCATCTGCGGCAGGTACAGATGTACCCGATCCTCAGGTTTACTTAATGGAGTTGGGGGCCTCTTCGGTCGATTGGCAGTTGCGAGTTTGGTGTCGTCCGGAAGACTACTGGGGAGTTCGTGAGGCGCTTACTGGCGCGGCTAAAGAATCCCTCGACCAATCAGGGATTTCGATCCCGTTTCCACAGATGGATGTTCATGTCGTCGGAAAAGTTCTGGCCAAAGCGGCAGCCGCATAAGCTGGGACGACGAAGCAAAGTAATTTGTAAATTCAAAAAAGGCAACCGAGTCAATTTCGGTTGCCTTTTTTTGGACTTAGAGCCTATCCTAAAACCTTCGGCGTAAAATCCTAACCCAACGCGTGAGCGAGGGAATTCGTGGGGTCGTCCCTCGCTCACTAGGAAATTTCACGGATCGCCGCAAGTTGTTACAGCGCTAATGGTAACCCGAAACGTCAGTGAGGGACGATCCCTCGCTCACGCTTCGGGTTACGACATAGCATGAATTTTCCTATCACGCTTCGGGTTTTGATGTTCTGGGATAGGCTCTTAGGTTCTTTCGATGATTTCATTATCAATCGTTAACGTGTGTCTCAAGGAACCGCGCCAAGCGATGAAAGTCGCTTGACGGGTCAATATAACGAACGACCGTAACCAGAGTTTCCGGATCAACAAGGTTCTCGAACGGTTCGTAGTGCAGATCCAGTTGTCCGCTGCAACTCACCATAACACCGTTGAGCTTCTCTTCAGCCAAAGCCCGGAAAGCTCCGACGCCTAGCTGACTGCCCAGCATCGCGTCGAACGCATGCGGTTTGGCACAGCGAGCTTCGTAGCCCAGTTGTAGACCTTTGACCAAGCGAATTGCTCCAGTTTTCTCAGTGTATTTTTCTGCGACTGCTTTGGACATAATCGCGTAAAGGTTAACCTGCGAAATGTTGATGTGGCCGTGATCATCTCGTGACACGCCTTCGACGTAGCTAAAGGGAAGATACTCAGCGAGTCCTTCCGCCATGACGATCACGCCGTAGGCTTTGCCTTCGGCTTCGCGAGCCAACATCGTCTTGACGATTCGCTCCGAGACTCGGTCCATATCCATCGCTGGACGTGTCATCGTCTCGCCGGCTTCGTTGGTGAACTCTTCGTCGACCAGGAAATCTGCCATCACGTCTTCAACGCTGATCACCAGACTCGCTTCTCCGGCGATCGCCGCACCGTAGGACAACCAGCCGGCGCTACGGCCCATTGTCTCGCAAAGGAAGTACGATTTTGTGGCTTCGGCGTCGTAGATCAAGTTGCGAATCTCAGTTGCCAGGAAATCAACGGCAGTGAAGAAACCAAAGGTAAAGTCGATGCCGTGGTAGTCGTTGTCGATAGTTTTAGGCAAATGCACTACAGGGATTTTTTTCTCCTGAGTGCTCTTCTCTTGAAACAACTTGAATTTGTTGGCAGTCTTGAGCGTGTCGTCACCGCCGATGGAAATTAGAGCGTCGATTCCGATCGAGTGGAGGGCGTCGCACACTCGCTGCATTGGGGCCGACTTTTCTGGATCATCGAGGTCGGCTGGGCCGTCAATATGCTTCCCAGGGTTGGAACGAGCTGTCCCAATGATGATGCCTTCCTGATTTCGGGTTCGTTTAAGAACGTCCGGAGTCAAAAGCATATAGTCTTTGCCTTCAACCAGCGGTTGTGACGGATCGAAATCGACCAGCGACGAGTAGCCGTGTTTGATTCCGACGGCTTCGACGCCTGCTCGGACAAACGAAGCCGCTGCGGCTGAAATGACTGCGTTGGCGGCAGGAGCGGGGCCACCCGCAAACAAAATTGCAACGCGTTTAAATTGATGGTCAGGTTGTGTTGGAGGAGAAAGCGTATTTGCCACGAATCGTTGCCTCATGCTCGGAGTGAATTGACAATGGAGCCAAGAGTTTATTCCAAAGCATCACAATTGAACACGGCCAAATTTCTTTGATCGAAATTGGATAATCAATTGCGCGGAGGCCGACCCTTAACTTGGATCTGTGGAAAAATCGACCACGTTGAATGACGTGTGGGAGCTGATTGAGGTTGGGACGGTTTGAGCCGTCGGTAACCCGGGAAACTCGAATCGCCGATTCGTTCGGGCTTACAAGTTTCGCTCGACCCATTTCGTGTCGACTTTGCCTTCTACAAAATCAGAATGCCGAAGAACCGATTTCTGAAACGGCGCTGTGGTCTTGATTCCTTTGATCCGCAACTCATCCAAGCAACGAACCATGCAGTCGATTGCCTGTTGGCGAGTCGGTTGGTGAACAATCAATTTGCCAACCATTGAATCGTAGAACGGTGGCACCGTGTAGCCGGCGTGGACATGTGTATCGAACCGGACTCCCAGACCGCCAGGAATGCAGATGCTTTCGATCGTTCCTGGAGAAGGCCCAAAATTTCGGTCGGGATCTTCGGCATTGATTCGGCACTCGATCGAAACTCCATTGCAAGAGATATCTTCCTGCTTGAACGACAGTTTCTCACCGGCGGCGACTCGGATCTGCTGTTGAATCAAATCGATACCGGTAACCATTTCGGTGACCGGATGTTCAACCTGGATTCGAGCGTTGACTTCGATAAAGTAAAAATTGTTATCTTTATCTACGATAAACTCAACGGTCGCTGCGTTATGGTAATTCGCATTCTTGATCATCCGCACTGCCGCATCACAAATCGACGTGCGAACGTCCGGTGGTAGTGTTGGAGCTGGACTTTCCTCGATCAGTTTTTGATGTCGACGTTGAGTTGAGCAATCACGCTCCCAGAGATGGACAACGTTACCATGCATGTCTGCCAGGACCTGGACTTCTACGTGACGAGGTAACTCGACGAATTTCTCGAGATAGACCCCACCGTTGCCAAAGGCGGCCAAGGCTTCTTGCGCTGCCTGTTGAAGGGCGGTTTTGAGATCGGCTTCGTCGGTGGCCACTCGCATCCCTTTGCCACCGCCGCCGGCGGTCGCTTTGACAAGCACGGGATACCCGATTTCTGCTGCGTGTTTGAGAGCATCTGCCTCGTTTTCGATCAAACCGGGGCTGCCGGGAACAACGGGAACATCGGCTTTTCGAGCCAGCGCTCTGGCTTGGTTTTTGTCCCCAAGCATCTGCATTGCTTCGGGCGTAGGCCCGATGAAATCAATGTTGGAGTCTCGGCAGACCTCATTGAAGTGAGCATTCTCAGCCATAAAGCCATACCCGGGATGGATCGCCTCGGCGTCAGCCAATTCGGCGGCGCTGATGATCTGGTCGATTCTCAGATAGCTCTCGCTCGATTTGGCGTTGCCGACACAATAGGCTTCGTCGGCAAGTTCCAGATAAGCGCTGCCACGATCGGCTTCGCTGAAGATCGCAACGCTCTCGATCCCCATTTCTTTACAAGCGCGAATGATCCGAAGTGCAATTTCACCACGGTTGGCAATCAATATTCGTTTGTACATGTTGGTTCAGATTCTAATGCCTTGCCAAGCTTTTACCTGGCGGCAAAGTGACTTTGAGTTAGTAGAGTCACGCGAAAAAGCAGTTCAAACAAACCGCCTCGAGCGCACGTCATGTCGGAAATCGCAGAAATAAAATTCGAAAAGCCAAATTGTACGAGGCAATTCAGCCCAGCAAAGTCTTAAAGTCCGAGAGAAATTAGCTTTTCTGAACTTTGAAAAGCGGTTTGTTGTTGTCCACTGGTGCTTCGTTGGGAACCAGAATTTCAACAATTTTTCCGGAGACTCCAGCTGGAATTTCGTTAAACATCTTCATCGCCTCGACGATGCAAACGATCGTATCGGGCGTTACCATGTCGCCAACTTTCACAAAGTCAGGCGATTCAGGTTTGGGCTTGGAATAAAAAGTCCCGATCGTTGGACTCTCGATGTAAACGATGTTTGGATCATCGGCGGGAGTCGGGCTTTCGGCCGCGCCTGCAGACGCCGGAGCAGCAGCTACGGCTGGCGGTGGCGACTGGGCATATGCGATTTGCTGATCGGGGCCGCGACGCAATCGAATTCGTTGATCGGCCTGTTTTAGGTCGACTTCATTGAGCTCATGTTCCTGCATGAGTTCGATCAATTCGCGAATCTTCTGAACATCAAAAACTGATTTATCTTTTGCCATTATTACTCCGCAGTCGAACGCGACAGCAACCTCTGTACAAGCGAGAGATTCCCAGTGAATCATCTCGAGCAGAAGTTTTGACGGCGTCTCCTGGATTTAGTCTTGGTTGTTAACGTCGCCCAGCAACGCTCAATTGGCCCTGCTCTGCGACACGATGATGCAACATGTTGAAAAATCGAAGCCTGATTGTAGCTTGAACTATCAGTCGAGGTCCACTGCACAAGAATCTAACTCCTTGGGAAGATTCGAAAGAATTTCGTAACCGTCGGGAGTAACGAGAATATCGTCTTCTATTCTTACTCCTGCGAAATCGGGGATATAAATTCCCGGTTCGACTGTTACCACCATTCCAGCCTCCAGGACGCCTTCGGCAGTAGGCGCCAGTGAGGGTTTTTCATGGATTTCAAGGCCGAAACTGTGACCCAGGCTATGCCCAAAATACTTGCCATAACCCGCGCTTTCGATAATTCGACGAGCTGTTTTGTCGATAGATTGCAATTTTGCTCCCGGACGTATCTTCTTGATCGCCGCCACTTGAGCCTTCAAAACCACGTTATATATTTTGGCAAATCTGGAGGTGATTTTTCCTGTCACCAGCACCCGGGTAATGTCGCTGAGGTAAAGATTGACCTCGGCTCCCCAATCGATCAGTACGATGGGGCTTTCTCCGATTCGTTTCTCCGACGGTCGACCGTGTGGCAACGCAGCTCTGGGGCCAACTCCCACGATTGGATCGAAGGCGCATCCTTTGGCACCAAAGGCCCGCATTTGATGCTCCAGATTGTGGGCCACCGTCCGCTCGGTTTGCTCGCGTGTCAGCTGAGCTCGAATTACGTTGAAGGCGCGTTGATTGACTTCGATTGATTTGCGTATCGCCGCAATTTCAAACTTGTCCTTGATGGCGCGAATTTGCTCGACCAACCCACTGGTCGCCACCAGTTCAGTCCCTTCGAGTTTGGACTCAAGCTGATCAAACGCCGATTTGGCTATTGAGTCCGATTCGTAGCTGATCGCCTTGATCTTGAGCGTTTGGAGTATCTGTCGGGTCAAATCAAGAAGCGTTGTTTTGGCGTCACGAATCTCAACTTTCAAGTCTGAGACTTCGGTTTTCAATTGTGATTCGTAGCGTGAATCACTCAACAGGTAATCGCCTTTGGGCGTAATCAGCAAATTTGCCGAGCTGCCAGTAAACCCTGTCAGGTAGCAAACGTTCTTGATGTTGGTGATCAAAAAACTGTTTGCCAAGCCTTGAGACTTGATTGTCTTTTTGAGGTTGGAGCGACGAAGCTTAAAGTTTGGTTTCATTTTTGTATCTGGTTCAGGAACAGTTTGGATGCAACTAAGACGCGATTTTAGAGAAACAACCAGTAAAAAAAAAAGGCCAACATCGTAACGAATCGTCACGCCGTTGGCCCAGTAGTTGGGTTGGGTCAGGTTAAAAAGATGTTTAGCCGTATCTTATTTCTGTTTCCGGAAGAACGGTTGATTGAGGATCGAACTTTTTGAGCCCACTCCACTGCAAGAACAGCAGTCCAAGATAATAAGGATTGAGGAGTACGTACCGCTTCCAAAGCCGTCGAGGTTCTCGCGTGAACCGATAGAGCCATTCGAGCCCCAACTTCTGTAGAACCGGAGGGGCTTGAGCAAGCTGGCCAGCATGAAAGTTGAATGCGGCGCCAACGGCCAAGACTGGCATCTTTAGATGGTCCTTGAATTCATAAGTCCAAACTTCTTGCCGTGGGCAACCCAGACCTACCAAGGTGATTGCGGCACCGCTGCCGTTGATGGTGTTGATGATTTCCTGTTTCTCAGACTGCGAAACCGTTCGAAACTTGGACGGAAGCTCGCCAGCGATTTTCAAATTCGGAAACTTCTCAGTCAAGTTTTGAGCAAGGTCGCTGAGAAGTTCTGCTTTTCCGCCAAACAGAAAAATCGGGATATTTTCGCGCTGTGCTGCGGCACAGGTCTCCAGCATCAAGTTGGGTCCGTAAACACGATCCTTGAGTTTGGTGCCGTAGAGCCAGTTGAGGGCCCAGCGAACAGGCTGGCCATCTGGAACAATCAACTCCAGTTCGTTAAGCCGATGCCTATGTTCATCATCCATGACACCAGTCATGACTCCATGAACCGCCAGCGCCGAAACTCCCAAAGGTTTTCTAATTTGCGCCGCATTGACAATTTTCTCAACGGCGGCTTCGTAGTCGACTGCGCAGATGTTGACACCAAGCAAATTGAGTTCGCCATGGTCAATCATTGTGAAGCAAGCTCCTGCCAGCGTTGGGTGTTGTAATGGTAGATTTCACCCAAGATTGTACGAACATCTTTCGTCAAAGACCACTTGGGGTAATGGCTTTGAAATTTGCTCACATCGCTGACATACCAGATGTGATCTCCCATACGGTTATCTTCTTCATAACTGTACTCAAGCTCACGGCCCGAGATTTCTTCACACATCTTGATGCCTTCGAGCATCGAGCAGTGACTGAATCGGCTTCCGCCGATATTGTACACTTCTCCGCAACGAGGATTGGTGAAAAATTGATCGAACGCTTGAATCAAGTCGTAACTGTGAATATTGTCGCGAACTTGCTTGCCCTGGTATCCAAAAACTTTATAAGGCGTGCCAGTCATGGTGCACTTCATCAAGTATGCCAGAAAACCGTGTAGCTGAGTGCCGCTGTGATTGGGGCCAGTCAAGCAACCGCCTCGAAAGGCAGCTGTGTTCATGCCAAAATACTTTCCGTATTCCTGAACCAAAATGTCGGCAGCAACTTTGGATGCTCCAAACAAACTGTGCATGCAACTGTCAATTGACATGCTTTCGGGAATACCGTTATTGAATTCGTGGTCAGGGTCGATCTCCCAACGCAACTCCTGTTCAATCAATGGAAGCCGATTAGGAGTGTCACCATAAACTTTGTTGGTTGAAGTGAAAATGAAGACGGCGTCAGGCGCGTTGTGACGAGTCGCTTCAAGCAAGTTCAGCGTACCGTTAGCGTTGACGGTAAAGTCCTTTTGTGGATCGCGAGCAGCCCAATCATGTGAAGGTTGGGCAGCGGTATGAATGACTAATTTAATGTCATTACCAAACTCTTCAAAGAGATTGTTCATCAAGTCAGCATCACGGATGTCGCCATCGACGTGGCGGTAATTTCTTCCCAATTCCTTTTGTAACTGTTGGCGCTGCCAGTTTGTAGACGCCTCTTCGCCGAAAAAATCCTTCCTCATGTCGTTGTCAATACCAACAACTGTGAGGCCTTTCTGTGCGAAATGTCGGCTGGCTTCCGATCCAATCAGACCGGCCGAACCGGTAACAACTACGATGCTCATTTATTATTGCTCAACCATGATGAAGTGCACGTGCGAGGACGGTGTGATGTTTCGCTTGGAAAAAAATCACTAGACCAAATTCATCATAATAGGCCACCGAAGCACGTCAACAATCTTAGGAAGCTTTCGGTCCCAAGACACGAAAATAGCTAATTTGTTTCACGGCGCTGGATCTACCCAGCACCGTTAAAACCATACCAAAGCGTGTAACCCGATCCAACCTATGGCAACTGATTTGTAACGCTTGACTTGGAGTTTTGCTGTTTCATTTGTTGCAAGAATATATCTTGTTTGGTGGTCCACAAAATGATCTACCCACCCCGTGGAGCTTTTAGCTACCCTTAAACCTCAATGATGCTAAACATTGATTTGTTAAAGCTATTGGCTCCGGCGGTCAGCTGTGAAAGCTGGAGTTTCTGTCGCTTGAGAGTGTTGCAATAAACAGAACAGGTTCTTGTTGTGCCGATTGGATCGAATTTGGAATGAGTGAAATTCTTGCCGAAATATATCTGAAATCGAGCATGTTTTGTTCAGATTTCGTCGTTTCGAAGTCCTTAACAGATCCCATTAAATGGCCACTCGCTGTTGGGACTGAGCGCTAATCTATTTCACGACGCTGAATTTGTGTACTGTTGTCTGGCGGTAAGTCTCTCCCGGTTTCAAAACCGTCGACGGAAAATCGGCTTGGTTTGGCGAATCGGGATAGTGCTGCGTTTCAAGACAAAACGCGCTGTGCTGGTCAAAGCCTCCGCTGCCCGGTTGCCCGTCGAGGAAGTTACCAGTGTAGAGCTGAATACCGGGCTGGGTTGTTTTGATTTCCATTTTTCGACCAGACTTGGGACAGAGAACCGAAGCCGCCAGGTGCATGCCGTCCTCTTGGGCCGAACTGATCACAAAGTTGTGGTCGTAGCCAACCGGCTTAATGCCTGTCTTGTCGTGCCGAGCTCCAATTTTGGTTGGCTTGCGAAAGTCCAGTGCCGTCCCTTCAACGGATGAAACCTTCCCAGTCGGGATGAATCCATCATCGACAGGCGTATACTTTTCTGCGTTAAGTTGCAAAACGTGATCGAGAATTGAACCAGAACCTGCACCGCAAAGATTCCAATAGTTGTGATTGGTTAAATTTACGTGAGTCGTTTTGTCGGTCGTGGCAGTGAAATCGACGGTGAACTCATTGTCGTTGTTGAGGGTGTAGTCAACGGTAACCTCAACTGTCCCCGGATAGCCCTCTTCGCCATCGGCGCTGACGAGCTTCAGTTGTACACCGACTGAATCGCTGGTCTCAATCTTTTCCGCTGACCAGATACGTTTGTCGAACCCCAGTTTGCCACCGTGAAGGTGATTTTCTTCGTTGTTGGTTGCCAGCGCGTAAGCTTGGCCATCGATTTCAAACTTTCCCTGTGCGATTCGATTGCAATACCGGCCAACGGTCGAACCAATGTAAGAAGTACAAGCCTGGTAACCTTCGATATCATTGCAGCTGAGCGTAATATTCTCGACGGTGCCGTCTTTGTCTGGGGCACGGACGGCGGTCACGGTTGCGCCGTAAGTAATTACGTCAAACGAATAGCCATTGTGGTTTTTGCAGGAGTACTGTTCGATTTCCTGACCATCTTTGGTCGCCTCAAAGCTCCGTTTGACGACTTCCATTTTGAGGGCTTCTTCCTGAAGCCCCTGGGCAAGCTCAACGACGGCAAGCGAGTGGGAGGATGCGTTTTTTGCGGAAAGATCACTGGGAGCATTTACTCTCATGTAGACCGCAACAAAGCAACCGAAAACAAATGCAGACAAACAGAAACCAAGCCTCATCCTAACTCCCTGTTTACACAAACTTAGTTTGGAAACGATTTGTAAAGTTGCTGGCGTCCAGCCAAAAAACTCCCGGCTCAACATCTCGATGCCATTATTACGGGTCTGAAAACCTTCTTCAAGGCAGTCCTTGGAAAGAATGAGTTGGGCTGAGTTAAAGTTAAGCTGGTGTAAATGTCTGAGGACCCTATTCCGGGGTGTTTGCGCAACGTCAGGTCAAGTTCAAGGAGCAATTGTGCCAAACAAAAAAAAACGCAAGCCAGTGAAGGCTTGCGGTTTAACTGAACTTTGTGTTTCTTCCACTCACGTCGAGGTCAAGTTGCGAGCGCGATCGCCGTAGACTTTAAACCACTGAGTTTGGTGTTGGAGACTAACGTTGGAAGCTGCCACCGAAATCATTGGTGTCCGGTGCACTGGCGGTAGTAGAGGCTGGTTTGATCTGTTCTCCGAAGAACCGTGTGGTGCCTTCGGCAATCTCACGAGCGTCTGAATCCTGACAAGTCAACTGAGCACGGAAAATGTGAGTTCCGCTTTTCAACGCCTCTGCAGTAACTTTAAATGTCAACTCTTGACCAGGATCAATCTGAGCGATTGGATTGAACAAGACTTGGCCTTCAGCTATGCGATGTTCCAATCCAGTTGCTCCCAACGGTTCGATGCCTTCAGAAAACTGCATTACCAGATTAACACCCTTGGCGGTTTTCGTTCCACGGTTTTGAACTTTGATCTGGTACGGAATCTTCTCTCCAGTCGGTAGTGGACCTTTTGGATCGGCGACTGACAAGACAAGGTCGGCAACCGTTTCCACGGTTGTCAAGCAAGCACTTGAGGCAGCCAACTCACCTTTGCCGCGAGCTCCGACTTCAAGTTGAAGATCACCAGAAGTGTTAAGTAAGCAATTGATTTTGTAAGACTTGGTTTGTCCGGGCTCTAACGAACCGACAGGCCAATTCAATCCACCATCCATGATTTTGACTGACTCAACACCGCTGAGATACTTGACCCCTGGTGGAAGAGCGACGGCGGTAATGATTTCGTGAGCAGTAGCGTCACCAGTGTTCTTGAGGACGACAGAGTATTGGGCACCGCTACCGGCATATTTTAGGCCTGGACCTTCCAGTGAAATGTTCAGGTTAGCTCGACGAACGGTCAGCAATCGTTCAGCGGAGGTTTTCAAATCTTGATCTGCGGCCGCAGTGGCGACGAGGTTCAACTCACCAGCGGTGCGGGCGAGAAGTTCGACTTGAAACACTCGTTCTTTACCGGCTTCGATGTTACCCAACGTCGCTCGTTCGCCGCCCAGAGCTTCAGGCAGCATTACGACAACGTCTTCAGCAGCTCCCGTTCCAGGATTGCGAACCGTAACGTGGTACAGTGCTGTTTCCCCGTAGAGCACTTCCGCAGGACCAGAGATTGACATCTTAAGTTTTGGCTCGGTAACGGCAACTTGTGCTTTTCCGACGCGAGGGACCAACGTCCACTCGACACCGACATCGAACATTTCGGCTTTCCGCGGAACCGCAGTCACCGTGATTGTTTGCGAAGCGTTGCCCAGAATTTTGTCGATTGACCAAACCAATCGAGCTTGATTCTCGCCGTCTGTGATTTCTTTTCTTCCAGAGCTTAGATTGACATTTTCGATGTCGACCCACTCTGGCAAATTGATACCAACAAGAATTCGTTCAGCTTTGCTGTTACTGTTGTTTTTGACAACGACTTTATAAATCGCTGGCTTGTTGATTCCAATACTGGCCGGACCAAATGTCTCAACTTCGATCGAAGGTGCATTTAATTTGATTGCGGCGTTTTGATCGTCGGCCTGAGTTGAAACTTGGCGAACATTTTTGTCGTAGATTGCGTTGCCACGGGTGTGGATAGGTGCGGGTTTGGCGGATAGCCGATTGATAAATTCAGATGCTGAGACACCACTCGTGGTTTGGGTTTGTTCCATCTCGGTACGCCGGGAGGCATATCGTTCAGCAGCAAAACGGTCAGCAGCCAATTGCTCAGTCGCCATTTTTTGATTGGCCAGTTCGCGGGCAAGTTCAGCAGCTTCTCGTTTAACGCTTGCCATTTCTTCTGCAACTTTTTCAGCTGCGAGTCTTTCGGCTTTGGCTTCGATAGCAGCCAAACGCTCTCGCTCGGCTTCTGCTTTGGCGGCAGCCAAGCGTTCCGCCTCGATTTTGGACTCTTCTTCCAATCGCTCTATCTCTCGCTGCTCGGATTCCGCTTTGGCTGCCAGCTCGTTGGCAACACGCTCGGCTTCCGCTTTGGCCTTCTCTTCTGCTCGGCGTCGTAGCTCTGCCATTTGCTGGCTGATACTCTGTTGCTGTGTCTCCAACTCCTTTGGAGCGATTCGCGGTCCCTTGTTTTGAACCTGACTCATGGCCGCTGAAAAGTCGTTAGGTGTTTTTGGAGTGAAGTTGTCGTTGATAAACGGCTGACGAAAGCTTGGCTCACTAGCTGCCGGAATCGCCGGGCTTGAGGGTTGGCTGCTCAAAAGGATTGACGGAACCGGTGGCTCTGCATCGGCACCGTCCTGGTAACTTGCTTTCTGAATGTTGCCCCGCATTACAGGTTCCTCGAATTGAGGTTGGGCAGTTCTGCCATAACGTTGGTGGTACGTTCGTACTTGCGGTGAATCTGTAAGGTTGTATCTAACGCCTCGCGGGGTAGAACCAATCCGCTGCAATTGCTGTGGCGGCAAGTGAACCGAAGGAGGCGCTTGTAGAGCCGGACCATTGGTCACTGATTGAACTGGTTGGTAACGCTGAGATGGGGTCTGCTGACCAAACGTTGAACCGACGACGAACATGAACAGTCCGGTCATCAAAACAGTTGCCGAGAATTTGGAGTTGATAGCTAGCATTGTTCCTACCTGTTTACGTAAAGACTACTACGTCAAAACTGACTTCGACTTTGACGGCTAGGTAGGTTTAGAGAAATATCCGGATAATGTAGATTTGTTTTATCTGGGCTTCCGCTCACCCGTTTTTCGGCGAACCAGGATATTTGGGGTGAATGGGCGCGTGCTGGCGGATGGTGAAAGCTCACTCTTAGCTGCAAGCAAATTGGCTGATGTTGAAATCGAGAACAGCCAGCATGAATGAAATGCATCAACTCAGTTGTGTTTCGCGCACTACTGCTGGGTGTCCAATACGACGTGCGTGTTGGTAAGCAGGTCGTGAACTGAACGGCTACTGGAATTCACCAACATAGATGCAAAATCCAGTAGTAGCAGCAACATCGAAAAAACCACCAGCACCGCCAACGTGACCTCGGTCCAGCCGTCTACTCTCACAAACAGCATTCGGCAGATTACAACCAGTGGAAATTGCATGCGAAAGGCGCTGCGGAGTGCCATCAGTTTTCCCGATGCACGCATCCCATGCTGATTGACAACCCTAAGGTGCATTAAATTTCGACCAATCGATTGACGCCAAAAGTAAATCAGAATCATGTAAGCAATAAAGGGAAGAAAGTCGGCGATTCTAAGAAGCGTCACAAAAACCGGATGTGAAGCCCCGACGTTACCCCAGTTGGGCGAAGTAAGAACAAATTGAACAACGATCGCCAAAGAAACCACGGTGACCCAATCGGTGGCTGCAGCAAAAATTCTTGGTAACAGCCGAGCCGGCACTTTTGAGCCAGATTCAACCCGTTTCAAATCGGTTAAAAGTTCTCGATAGTTTTGGTATCGCTCAGTCGGATCTTTGGCGAGCATCTTAGCTAAAATCGACTTCCAGTGATCGGGAAGCCTTGCCGGCCAGTTTGCGGGAAAATCAATTTCTGCTGAGTCGTGGATTTCGATCCAACGCTGTATCGAACGACCGGTAAGTGTCCTGGGCAACTTGCCAAAGGTCATCTCAAACAGAGTCACGCCCAGCGCATAGATGTCGGTTTGGATCGAAGGTTTTTCCCCGTGCAGGATCTCCGGGGCGATGTAGTTGGGTGTTCCACCAACGGTTTGTTCCTCGTTGTGAGAAGCTCTCCGCGCCATACCAAAATCGGAGAGCTTGGCAGTGCCATTTTTTGTAATCAAAAGATTGGAGGGTTTAATGTCGCCGTGAATAATATCGAGTTGATAGGAGAACTGGAGTGCCTCGGTGATGTCCAATGCAACCGAAACGATCTCGTCAAACCCCAGTTCACGTTCGGCGATGCTTTGGCTTAACGTGGGACCATTAACGAGTTCCATTGCCAGAAACGGATCGCCATTCTGTTTGCCAACGTAGTAGATTGTTACGATATTTGGATGAGTTACACGGGCCTGCGAGACTGCCTCCTGGAGGAGTTTGTCGATCTCTCTAACCGGGCCTTTGGAGCTTGACCCACTGGCGGCGTTTCCAGATTCAGGCGAGTCTTCGTTATTTTCTTGATTTGGTTGGGGGGCATCATTGGGAACAGCTAGCGCCGTTGTTTTTTCATCGACTGGCTCAACTCTTCCATTCTCGATTCCACTTTTGAGCAGCTTGACGGCCACAAAACGCTGGAGCGACGTATCAAGTGCTCGGTAGACTTGACCCATTCCGCCTTTTCCCAGCGGCGAGATTAGTTTGAAGTGTCCAAACATCTGGCCGGCAAGATTTCCCCGGAATGCCAGAGGCGACAAATCAACCGTTTGTGAGATTCCTCGTAACGAGAAAGTATCATCGATTTGAAAGTCATCATTTTCCAGCGCAACTGTGACTCCCAGATCATGCTCAATCAATTTGGGAAGCAGTTCAGGGGCGACCGTTTTCGAACAGTTTCCGCAGATGCCGCCAATATCTTGATCAAGAATGATTTGGGCGCCACAGGCGCAGTGGTAGAGCACATGTTTCTGAGGCTGGGAAGATTGGGGTTGGTCTGAATGCATCGAAACAAACTGCTGCTTTTCATTCGAACAGTTTAAAACCTCAGTTTGGTTGATAAACCTCAGTTTGGTTGACGGATGAGGTAAGGAGTTACGTTCCTTGAGAAATGCCGCAGGACTGGCTGTAAGGTCCGCTTCGAGAAACGAAAGTTGACGCGATAGTTTTGAAACCAATTCTACCTTAGCGTCTCGATGTATTGCTGGCGGTGGATTGGATCCAAAACCGGCTTTGTATCTTTGTACAACTCTAACATGAACTTTTTCCAGTTGGCACCTGAGAGAAATCCGTTTTCCAGATTGTCCGGTGGTTTCTTCCGGCGAAGGTCTTTGGTGATCCAGAATTTGCCAGCATCAATTTCCAATAATGCATTGTCAAGCGTGTTGACTGGTGCCGATGAAAAAGCGTCTTGGTCGAGAGTTCCTACAATTAGCAGCTGTGCGTTGAGCGACAGGATATCAGAAATCCCCTTTTGTTTACGAATAGCGCTGATTTTAGCAACGAGATCTTTTGTCTCCCAGGGTTTGTCATTCTTCCATCCGCAAAGCCCAATCGTCGGCGTCCGATAGTCATTACTCCCATTGATTACCAAGGTATTGTTAAAAACCTTTAAGAAAGTGTTCGCGATCATTTCAAACTGTGATTGATTAAGTTGATGCGCGGGCAACCACTGACAAAAAAGTCCCTCATCGCGCAGAGCACCTTTCACATTCTGAAAATGCTCAAGCGAAAACAGTCGCGATTCTCCTGCGCCATGTGGACGAAACAAATCTGCCACGATCAGATCGTACTCATTGTGAGCACAGGCCATAAACGTTCGTGCATCCTCAAGCAGAACCTGATTCCCTGGGCGTTCGAAAAACGATTGATGTTGTTGGCCAAAATATTCTCGAGCGATTTCGACGACCTTTTCGGATAGCTCAATCGAAGTCACATTCGGCGGTGAATCGAGTGCTTCCAAGCCGCTCGCTGAGATCCCGGTGGCAAACCCCAGGCAGCATACATTTTCTGAGTTAGGATGTAGCAGCCAGGGCACTAGAAGCTGCCTTCGCTCAGACGCTTCAGCCTCGGCACCGGAGCTCCCCAGAATGTATTGATTGTTCATCAAGATACTTCGAGCATTGGATTTTTTCTTGACCACCATCAGCACACCTTCCCGGCCAAAACTGGTTTCCTCAATGGAAAATTGTCCTTTGGCTCGTGGGCTAAGGTAGCGCAGATCCTCATACCGTTCCATCACAATAAGGCTCACTAAGAAAGCACCGGTTGCAATTCCGGCCGCAGCAAGTTTTCGATTGGTGAAAAGGCAAACTGCGATCGTAGCCAGCGCTGTCCCGGCAGCCAGAATCACAAAGCCGCGATAGATTCCAATTTGAAAGACGAGCAGCAGATTGGCAAACTCGGCCCCCAATAGACCTCCCAAGCCGTTGATCGCCAGCAGCAGACCAACGGAGCGCCCACGAGGGTCGTGTGTTGAATGAATCGACAAAATGGAAGGAAAGACTAGCCCGAAAAAGAACATCGCCGCTCCCGAGGACAGTGCAACTATCGTGAACAGCAACCGCCAGTATTGCCCAATTGAGCTTATCGTCTGTTTGTCCAGGGCCGCCAGGTAACGGACCAAAACCAACTGATCAGTAACTTGCCCAATTGCTGTCGTCGGTTTGTCCATTGCCACCAGGTAACGAACCGAAACCAACTGATCGGTAACTTGATAAAGAATCAGTGGACACAGGGCACAAAACAACGCGGCGCCCGCTGCCCCAATGATCAATTGAGATTGGCTGGAAAGTCGAAGCCGATTCAGAACGGCGACAGCTACCGATCCTAGTGCAAGAAATAGAATGACATTGGCAAGGAGCGCGCTGGTCGTTTGAATTGAAGAAGGAGAAACAAGAGCCAATAATCTTAGAATTAGAACCTCGCTCGCCAGTACGACTGCTCCCGAGGCGAACGCTAAAGCAAAAACGTGTTTGGGTTTGAGTCGTCCGATGGCAGACTTGGGTTCTAAGCCTTGTCCAACTTCAGGCTCGCCCGATGTTGCAGTTTCCGCTGTTGATTCTACAGCGGTTTCTCCAGCCGAAGCACGTCGTGTTTTGCTCGAGAATCCAAACGAAGTCAAACCGATCAAGAGGTTGCCACCTGCGGCCCAGAACATTGCTCCGCGCACGCCGGCAAATTCCAATAGCACGTTCGACACCAGCCACAAACCAAACACACCGCCAAGCATGTTGAGCGAGTAGATCCAGATTCCACCACTGGCAATGGTCCCGCCCAGATCGGTCATTACCCGAATGAACATTGGCATCGTCGTGCCCATTGCAATCGCTGGTGGAAGCACAACCCCGGCAGCAATGATTCCTTTGAGGAGTTCGCCCTGCCACGAGACTAGCAAATCGGTTCCTAGCGTTGAGACCAGGCCATCGGCCCAGACGGGCAAGAAAATCGCAGGCAGCGAGAGGATCGCAATCGAGATTTCCGCGATTCCCAATTGAATCGCTGAGTTTCTACTCGACTTGGTCCATCGAGTCGCCAACCAACCGCCCAGCGACAAGCCCAGAAAGAACAGTCCCAACACTCGTCCAGTTACCGATTCGGTTGCCCCGAGCAGGTCGACCAGTCTTCTGGTCCACAGGAGTTCGTGCGAAAGCGCAACTGAGCCGCTCAAAAAAGCCAGTGCGATGAATAGCAAACGAAGCATTGAAATTCCAAGCTCAATATAAAAAAATCAACTCTGCCAATCGTGGCAGAGTTGATTCAAGGATCGTAACGATCTCTCTGGCCAATCGCGATTTATACAAAGAGTAGAACTCGTATTGGCCTTCGATTTTATAACAATTTCATTGTCCCGGCATGCTGCCGAGACGAACTGTCTTTTCTATTCGCCGCTTGACAGGATTGTAATGAATCCCGCAATATCAAAGAAGTTAACTACTTCATTCCCATCGATATCCGCTTGGGGCTTAAAGCCATTGTTGGACAGAATATCAATGAATGGCTGGATGTCAAAAAAGTCGACGGTGCCATCACAATTGGCATCTCCCAGAAGAACTTCCTCTTCTTCAACTAACCCAAAGGCCAATAGAGCTTCTGCTTCGAAAACTTCCTCGTCCAATCCATTGTTGAAAATCAAAAAGAACGGATCTGAGTCAATAACTTCGTCAGTGCCGGCACGAACAGCCGAAAACTGAAGTAAGACTCCAATCGCTCCTGGAGTGGTGGCAAGATCTCCCGAAAGGTCAAATGCCAAGTGATTGTGAATTTCCCCCACACCTAATAGTTCGGGTTCTTCGTTAAGCGATGGTGGAGGGTCACTCATAAATGATCCGTCTGAGCCTTCAGCGAGAAACATATCCGTCGGCCCCGCAAGCACACTGTCTCCGGCCAAGTTGGTAACGGTAGGAGAATTTGACCCCGGAGTGTTTGATTCAATTGAAAGGGTGCCAAAACTCGAATCGAAACTCTGAAGCCCACCATCGGGTGTCCAAAAACCGACAAAGCCGGAAACCAGGGCTGTAGGAGAGTCAGGAGCTGACGCGTCGAGCACGCGAATAAAGACCTGGTCTCCAGCGCCTACCGTCAAACCCTCTTCGGCAGGGGTGATGAAACCAGGGTTGTCAGCCGTTCTAAAGGCACCCGCACCAGCGAACTCTCCCTCGGCGACCGGAATTCCTTCCTCGGTTAGCTCATCAAGCTCAATTTCAAAAACAGGGTTAGCGGCGGTGGGATCTTCAAATCCAAATTCGATATCCGAATGCTGAGCAAAGGATGCCGAAGTAAAAAGCGTTGCGAACAGAGTCGCCAAAAAATATTTACTCATTTTAAAAACTCAAGTAGAAAAAAATCTGAAAATTATAGTAAAGTTGTCCAAAGTTTTAGTTAACAGTAACACGTCCATCATCACGAGCTCCAAGAGCCCACCAAGATTCCTCGACAATGTTGTCCGAAATGAAAGACACAGATCCATCGACACGAACAAGATTGACTCCGCCGGTATGATTACTACCGGGCGTAACCAAAAAGTCTCCTTCGTTTTGACTTTCGGAGAAATGTCCTAGCCGTCTATTGGGTGTCAGCATGTGAACGTAAGTGTTGCCCGTAAGCGGGTTCCCCGAACTCCACGACCGACCGACATGCGCCGATTCGATTGCATGGGGGTCACTTCCGCCGTTTTCGATAGTCCAGGCAAGTAACTCAAGTGACTGAACATTTTGGCTCGGAACAACATGCTGCGAAGTAACTCTTACATCACCGTTCCGCAAATCGCTGGGAACGTTGTTGGTTTGAATCAAACGTTCAGAAAACATCGCAGTATTAGAGGTGCCGTCAAGAATGTCTTTCAAGCCAGAGGTCGAGTCTCCGTGCCAAGGGATAGGATCCGCAGGATTTACAATTGGAATAACACCGTTGAACAAACCCCTCGGATCACCCGACGAATCTACAATGGGACGCTCCCCTGTAAATCCAGAGGTACGTGAAGGCCAGCCGATATTTCCAGCGTAGCTGCTGGAGGCTGGGTTAGCTGAACCCAGCCAATCCCTGTTGTCACCACTTGGTGGATCTGATGGGCAAAGCATCGTAGGTATCTCAGTTGAGGCCGCCGCAGCATTGGGATGATCATCACTCATGAGAAACATCGAGGTGCCATCGCCATTATTGATGCTGAAGTCAAACAGCGAATGCAGGTTCCCTTGCTCAATAAAAGGCAGAATCGAAACCACCCAGCTGTAATGTCCTCCCAACCCATTTGACTCACCGTGATTGACCTGGTTTACAGGAAATTCACCGTGAGTGGATTCGTAGTTGAGGGTTCCCAAGCCAATCTGTCGCAAATTGTTTGCGCATTGCATGCGGCGAGCGGTTTCTCGAACTTGTTGAACTGCTGGAAGCAACATTCCAATCAAGATTCCGATAATCGCAATCACTACTAACAATTCGACCAGGGTAAAGCCAGATTTAGTCCGTACTTTGGCACCCATTTGAAACACCTCTTCACTTGAAATTACAAAATTTGTTCACATCAAACCATCGACCACAAAGTCAAAGCGTCACCCCGCGATGACGATTAGGCGCAAGACAGCCTATGATCTGCTAACCATTAGAAAGCCGAGCGAAGCTGGAAACTTCGGAACACGTAAAAACCAGCCTGCCCGGTCAACTTACAAGTCATTATTGATTCGCCGCAGAACCCAACTTACGTTCAAGACTCATGGTCAAGAAGCTGCCGACTGTCCGTGTACATCACGGAAGAGATAACTGACCATTTGAGAATCAAGGATCGATTAACTCAGCGCAAGATACAACGCAAAAGTTCGGACCGAGTAAAGCGCGCCAATCAGCAATAGGTTCTTGCAAACTTGGCGGGTCTAGCAAATTGCTGGCGGCCCGCGGGCACGGCTCGAAATTTGCGCATCCCAAAGAAAGCAGACGCGGCTCGAGAAAACAGACTCGAGCGACTGCTCAGATTCCAATTGGAAACAATCGGCAGGGGAAATGTTTAGATAGTCGAAGAAATCGCACAACAGGCAGTCGTGCCAAGATCTTATCTCACTCGTATTGTGCTCTTCAGGCGAGTCCGGTGAACTGCAACAGCCTGGACAACAATGATCAACATGCTTAGAAGCGACTGGTGGGCAGCACGAATCAGAATAACGCCCGACACAAGTGTGGGTGTGCACCGATGGCCCAAGGTTTATAAGAAAACCCCAGTAAGCCAAAAGCAGTATTTTGGATAAGTGTTGCAACTTTATTGATCTTCAAGCGTGTTTGAAAAAGGCATCTTTATGGTATCGACAAAGGCCTTAAATATCTACTCTCTTTTATAGACAACAACTCCCTAGTAAAACTACTATCCTTTTCAGGTATTTGTTCATTTTTTCCTAAGACTGCGAGTTAATTCACCGCCAATGTCCCGAACATTGAGGGACACGTAGTTTGCCAGTTGGCTGAAACCCTTCTAAGCCGACCAACAGCTGGGATAAACTTAGAGCCTATCCTAAAACCTTCGGCGTAAAATCCTAACCCGACGCGTGAGCG